>JBAYOX010000037.1:0-11422 GCA_041678025.1 Aminobacteriaceae bacterium | reverse complement strand
TCTGTAAGGAGGATGTCCTGCACCACGAGGAAGTCCAGTTTCTTAAGGCAGGAGATGACATTATCGGAACCAGGGCTACCAAGGGGGTTCGACCCCATAAGGTACATCGCCTTTAATTTTTCGTCCCTTGCGGCAGCCATCATTTCCGAGCCGGAGAACCCCGGCATACAACCTGCGTCTATTGCACCTTGAAAGTTGCCTCCCCCCATCAAGGGGTTTAGACCAGTCCCCGGCCTTCCGTACATCCCGCAAAGAAGAGCGAGGTTGAAAGCAGAAAGCAAATCTCCTGTCGGATCGGAGTAACGTGATAATCCCGGCGTGTAAAAGATCATGGAGTTTGGGCCGGAGGCATATGCATGAGCGATAGCCCTTATGTGTTCAGGCGATACGCCGGTAATCCTCGACACAGCATCTGGCTCGTACTCCTCCGTCGCCAACCTCAGGTTATTGAAGCCGGCAGTATCTCCCGCGATCTTCCCGGATTCGTAAAGACCGTTGCGGATGACGACATTCATTATGCCGTTAAGCAGCGCCGTCTCGGAGCCTGGTTTCTGCCTGACGTGAATCGTCGCGCATCCTGCAAGCTCGGTTCTTCTGGGGTCGCAAACTATGAGGCTGCAGCCTCTGCTCTCGATCCGCTCCTTGATAAAAGAACCTATCACTGGCTGGTTCTCGGTGGGATCCGATCCGATCATGAGAATAATATCGGTCGATGCTATCGATTCAAAGTCGTTCGACATACCCCGGTACGCGCCCGCTCTGTTAAGTAGGCTTTGAACTATCCTTGAATTGACCGGGTCTGAGCCTATGTCGATGTTGTTTGTGCCAACTACCTCCTTGGCCAGGCGCTGCATGAGATAGTTCTCCTCGTTGGTGCAGCGGTGTGAAGCAAAAAAACCCATAGAGTCGGCCCCATACGCTTTTTTTATAGAACCGAGCTTTGTGCTGACAAAATAGAGGGCCTCACGCCAGGTCGCCCTGCGGAAGGCCCCTCCGTCCTTTATCAGAGGGGTAGTAAGGCGTTCATCACGGTGAACGAAGCGCCAGTCAAAGCGCCCCTTCACGCATGCTCTTCCCCGGTTAAGGCTTGTAACGCTGGAGAAATCAGACGTTACGCTGGAGATCGTTCCTGACGTTGTATCGACATTGACCTCGAGCTCGCACCCGGTGCTACAGTGAGGACAGATCGTCCTCACGCTTCTTGTATTCAGGGGCAGTCTCCCCGGTACGAAAGACTTTTCAATTAGCGCGCCCGCAGGACAAACCTGCACGCACTGTCCACAGAAGTCGCAGTCCTCTCCCTCTACCTGGACGGAGGTATCCGTGCCGCGCCCGTGAAAGTCTATCGCGTGGCGTATTGCGTGCTCGCGGCAGACCCGAACGCAACGGCCGCACAGGATGCACTTATCAAGATCTCTGACGTAAAAGGGGTTCGCGTCCTCTACTCCCCGAGAACGGAATGCGCCCCCTATGCCGGAGCGAGAGGATAACTCGGCCCCAAGTTCGCGTGCAACGCTCTGCAACTCGCACGCGCCGTCGTTTAAGCAGTTTTCACACTCAAGAGGATGACGGTCCAGTATCAGTTCAAGGACCGCCCTGCGTGCCCTGGCTACCCGAGGGTTTTTTGTCTGTATGACCATCCCCTCGGTTATCGGGGAGGTGCATGCGGTATGGAGTTTGGGCGACCCCTCCACCTCTATCAGGCAGAGTCGGCACGCGCCGAAAGGAGTGACCGCCGGATGGTCACACAGAGTCGGAATGTATATTCCGCACGCTCTGGCGGCCTGAAGGACCGTCATCCCATGGTCGGCTGTAACATGTATGCCGTCAATAGTCGCCCTTATCCCCGTCATTTACTCTTTGCCTTTTCTAGGACTTTATCACGGCCCCCACAGGGCAGTTGTCCATGCATGCGCCGCACTTGATGCACTTCTCCTGATCGATCACATGGACTTCCTTAGGCTTGCCCGCTATGCAGGAGACAGGGCAGTTTCTTGCGCACTTCGTGCATCCGATGCACTTGTCGGCGAGAATCGTGTAGCTGAGAAGGTTCTGGCATACGCCCGCCGGGCACTTCTTATCGAATATGTGCGCCTCGTACTCCTTACGGAAGTACTTGATGGTCGTGAGAACCGGGTTCGGCGCCGTGCCGCCGAGGGCGCAGAGGGAGGTGTCCTTGATCTGCTGACCGAGGTAGAGAAGCCTGTCGATGTCCTCGGGCTGCCCCTTGCCCTCAGTGATTCTTGTGAGTATGTCGAGCATCTTCTTGGTCCCCTCGCGACAGGGCACGCACTTACCGCACGACTCGCGCTGGGTGAACTCAAGGAAGAACTTCGCGGTGTCGACCATGCAGTTGCCCTCATCAAGGACGACCAGTCCGCCGGACCCCATTATCGCACCCGCGGCAGTCAGAGACTCGTAGTCGACGGGCAGATCAAGGTGCTCGTCCACGAGGCATCCACCAGAGGGGCCGCCTATCTGAACCGCCTTGAACTTCTTGTCGTCGATAATGCCTCCGCCGATCTCGAAGACTATCTCGCGAATGGTGATCCCCATAGGAACCTCGACAAGACCGGTGTTTTTCACCTTGCCGGTGAGGGCGAAAACCTTTGTACCCTTGGACTTCTCCGTTCCCATGGAGGAAAAAACATCTGCCCCCTGAACGATTATGCGCGGGATGTAGGCCCAGGTCTCGACGTTGTTGATATTGGTGGGTTTGCCCCAAAGTCCCTTCACAGCCGGGAATGGGGGGCGTGCGCGAGGCATGCCTCTCTCGCCCTCGATGGAGGCCATCAGAGCGGTCTCCTCACCGCAAACGAAAGCGCCCGCGCCTTCCTTTATATGAAGTGTGAAGCTGAAGTCGGTGCCAAGTACGTTCTGGCCGAGAAGGCCGTACTCGGTGGCTTGCTTTATTGCGGTCTGCAAGCGTTTGATGGCAAGCGGATATTCGGCCCGGCAGTAGATGTACCCCTCGTCGGCCCCCATGGCGTAGGCGCCTATCATCATGCCTTCGACCACGGCGTGTGGGTCTCCTTCGAGTATTGAACGATCCATGAACGCTCCGGGGTCGCCCTCGTCAGCGTTGCAGATAACGTACTTCTTGTCCCCCGGAGTGGCTGCACAGAAGCCCCACTTCATGCCCGTAGGGAAGCCGCCGCCCCCACGGCCGCGAAGCCCGGATTTTTTAACCTCTTCGATGACATCCTGAGGCTTTAGCTCGGTAAGGCATCTGCCCAGTCCCTGGTAGCCGTCGCGGGAGATGTACTCGTCGATGTTGTCGGGGTTGATGTAGCCGCAGTTGCTGAGCACTATCCTGTGCTGCTTGCCGTAGAAGGGGATATCCTTATAGTGAGAGACCTTTTCTGCGGTCAGGGGTTCCTTGTATAGAAGGCGCCCGACTATTCGTCCCTTGTAGAGGTGTTCCTCGACGATTTCCGCCACGTCCGTGGGCTGCACTCGAGAGTAGAAAGTCCCTTCCGGGTATACAACCACAATAGGGCCGAACTCGCACATACCGTGGCATCCCGTCTTAATGACGAGGACTTCTTTATCAAGGCCCTTCTTCGCCAGCTCTTCCTGGAAGAGCTCCATTATCCTGCTGGAGCCGCTCGATTCACAGCCGGTCCCACCGCAGATCAGAACGTGAGCGCGATACAATGCCATATTCCAGTCCCTCCCCGGCTAGTCGGCGCGGCCGTAAAGCTTGTCCTGCACGATACGGCCGTTGACGACGTGCTCGGAGACTATCCTGGAGACGTCCGCCGGCGTAACAGAGCTGTAGGTTATCCTTGGCTCGCCAGGGCAGATCACATCCAGAAGGGGCTCGTTCTGGCACATGCCGATGCAGCCTGTCGTCTCGACAGCCACATTGTGCAGGTTGCGAACCTCAAGTTCTTTCAGCACCGCGTTCATTATCTCCCGGGCGCCTGCGGCAATTCCGCACGTGCCCATGCCGACGATCACTTTGATCTTGTCGTCCTCCGAACGCGCGGATGTCAGATCCCCCGTCTTCTCTTTGATCTTTCTGAGATCGTCGAGACTACGGATTTTTTTCTTTTCCTCGGTCATTTCTATTCCTCCCGTCCGCATTATTACCTGATTTCAGATAGAAAGCTCCTCGATATTGGTGGCGATGAACTCCTTTATCCCTACCGCGAGTGCCACGTCGGCGAAGGGGTTTCCACCGCCCAGGGCCTCCTCCAGCTCTACGCTGTCAAGAGTGAACTCGCGCTCCTCCACCCTGTGAATGTACCTCCAATGAATATGTCCGTTCCCGATGAGAAGGGTAAGCAACGTTGAAGGGATATCTCCCAGTGGAGGGGTGTCCACGCTATCCCTTCGAAAGGAAGCGGACACTGTGGTACCCTTCCCGAGCGTGGACGATAGAGTGAACTCGCCGTCGCACAGATCGGTCAACTGCTTCAAAAAAGGCAGACCAAGTCCCACTCGGCGCTCGGTGCGGGTCGTGTAGAAAGGATCGACCACCGATCGAGCCGTGGACTCGTCCATCCCCCTGCCGTTGTCGCTGACAGTGAGGCGAATGAACTCGTCGACCTCCAGCTCTATGGTAATCTCATTCGCACCGGCGTTTACTCCATTCTCTGCAATGTCGAGAATATGGTGGGAGAGATCTTCAAGCATGATCAGGCGTACTGATCCAGGAAACTTTTGAGCTCGGCCTCGTCATTCGCCAGTCTTCCGTGGGTGTCCTCGTCTATCATAACCACAGGAGCAAGCCCACAGCAGCCCAGGCATGCCACAGGCTCAAGAGTGTACCGCAGATCCTCGGTCGTCTCGTTCTCCTTGACATTCAGCATCTTCATAATGCTGTCCATGATCTTAGCGCTGCCGCGCACGTGGCACGCTGTCCCCCGGCACACCCTGATGATATGCCGGCCTCTGGGCTTCAGATGGAACTGAGCGTAAAACGTGGCGACCCCGTAGAGCTCCGCCAAGGGGACTCCCAACTCCTCGGAGACAACTTCCATCGCCTCTTTGGACAGGTAGCCCACCTTCTTTTGCGTCTCCTGAAGCACAGGGATAACGCCTCCTCGCGTTCCCTTCCATGGAGCAGTAATCTCCTGCACGACGGAGTGCACGTCCTGCTTCACTGCCACAACCATTGCCCGACCCCCTAGGTAAGTGATTTATATAACATGCTTAAGACATAATTAAATTAGCCCCAAACAGTTCCGCAGAAACTATTACTATATGAGGGATCTGTTTACGGCTATCAAACCCTTGCTTATATTACCACGGAAATTAGATTTTTAGCCTAAAAAGAGGTTATTTGAAAGTTTTTACATTATACGGTGCATAGGCGATTCTCGTCACGTTTATTCCGGTCAAACCTCTTTCGGAATAAACAGCCCGCCTGAGATAAACTTTATTGCTGAGACCATTCTCTCTCTATCGGAGAGACCTCCCCAATCCCTTCCGCTCTCGAGTTTTATCAGGACGTCTTCAACATGATCGGCTATTCCAAGGGCATCCGCCAGCACCAACATATTGTCAATATCTTCATGCGGGAAGATCGAGGCCGCAAGCCCCAGCAGTATCGCGGCGGACGCCAACCAATTCGCCAAAGGAGTGTCTTCTGGGGAGAGCCATGCGTCCTCGTACAGCATCGCCAGGTTGAAACTCTCGATGGTCTCATCGTCTGCATCTTCCTCTGGCTCGTCGAGATACCCTAGCATGTAGAATGGGGCGTCGGGATCTGCGGCGAACGCGGACCAAAGGGCTTTGTACGCCCTTTCCCCCGCCCCTGACAGCTTGAACGTCGCGATCGCGAGGCTATGAAGCATCGCGGGAAAAGTCTCGAGCTCCTTCAGACTCTCCTCGATTATTTTTCCGTACTCCTTCTTCTCTAGCAGAAGACGGTAAAGAAGGGTCTTCCCTGGTGTTTCCCGTTCCGGGTCGTACTCGGCCACAATCCGGGAGAGAGCAAGGGCCTCGTCATTTCTCCCCTCTGAGAAATAGGCGAAGGCAAGCCTGACGAGGGCTGACACGTAGAGAGCGCCAAGCTCGTCATCCAGGTAGCACTCGTCATCAGGAAATTCGTACTCCTGTAGCTCTTCTTCAAGAACCCGTCTGGCGTGCTCCAGCATCGGGATCTTTCCTCCGAAGTCCTCTGTCACGTCAGAGAGCAGAATCAGGGCCTCGGGGTTATCCTCGTCCAGGTCTAAAACCTTTTTTACGAGCCTTTCGATCGTCTCGGCGTCATCTGAACTGTACGCCTCATCAAGAAGAGCGTTAATGCGATCAGTACTGTCCATGCGGGGTCCTCCTCCAATGCTCCAATCGATGACTTCAAGCCGTAGAATCAGGGTGGGAATGCCGCGGAAGGCGGTCGGGGCTAAATAATAATCTTTCCGCCCTGTCCTTTTCCTCCACCCATCCGGTTCAGCTGCTGCAGAACAGCGGGGGAAGCAACGTCGATCTTCGGCTTTTGGGCCTGCTGTTTTGCCATGGCCTCCTGAACTCTGCGCTCGTAATCCTCCAATCCCTTCTTAACCGAGGCCACGTCGCCTCTTATCCACTGAAGGATTCCGTCTGCGATGGTCTGTATTATCTCCTCAGAGGGTTCCTCCGATATCACGCCCAGTTCCTTGAGCATCCTATGCTCTTCTCTGATGGACTCGACTATCTCGTCGTCTGTTAGGATGCCCTTTTTATAAAGAACCCTTGCGACGATATTAAACTTGCTCTTGGAGTTCTCATCGTTGATCGTGAGGCTGTCGACTCTTGCTAGTAGCATGGACAAAACCTCGTCAAGACTTATCTGCATGGGCATGGCCATTGAACAGCGCCCCTTTCGTTGGTTTTCGACTAATGATTTTATCACACATCAGACGTTAAATCGGATCTCTATCATGTCCCCGTCTGACACACGGTACTCTTTCCCCTCAAGCCTGAGTACACCTTTCTCGCGGCACTTGGGCAAGGACTCGTCATTTGCGATAAAGTCCTCGTAGGAGACAACCTGGGCTCGAATGAAACCCCTGGCAAGATCGGAATGAATGGCACCTGCGGCCTCCACTGCGTTCTGTCCGCGTAAGAGCGTCCATGCCTTTACCTCGTCCTTGCCCGTGGTGAAAAACGATATGAGCCCCAGAAGCGAGTATGCCTCGGATATTAGGCGTTTTCGGCCCGGCTCGACAAGTCGTAGCTCTTGCATGAACTCCTTTTGTTCCTCCCTCGAAAGCTCCGCCAGCTCCATCTCCATTCTGCCAAAGACCTTGAGCAGACGGATACCCTTTTCATCGGCCAGGGCCTTGATGTCCGAGAGGGCCGGTAAGTTCTCCGAGGTCTGGGTCTCGTCGAGATTGACGACGATAATCTCAGGCCTCAGGGTGACGAAGGTAAATCCGCTCAACAGTCGGGCTTCGTCCTCGGGAAGGAAGAGGTCCCTGAGCGGGCGTTCCTCAAGCAGGCACGCCTGGCAGCGCTCAAGAAGCTCATTTTCAACGGCTTCTGTCGGGGTTGTCTTTTTCTTTTCTTTAATCCGCTTCAGCCGGTTCTCTATTACGCCAAGATCACGGAAGATGAGCTCCATCTCGACAATATTCCAGTCCCTGACTGGGTCTATTGAGTCTTCCGGGTGCGGCACTTCGGGGTTTTCAAAAAGGCGCAGGACGTGTATCAGTGCGTCCGACTCCGAAACAAACGATAAGAATGAGTTACCCAGCCCCTCTCCCTTACCCGCGTTTCGCGAAAGCCCGGCAAGGTCCACAAACTCAACGGAGGCCGGTGTAGACTTTTTTGGCTCAAAAAGGCGTACCAGATGGTCAAACCTGTCGTCAGGCACGTCGACAATTGCCCTGTTAGGATCGGTCTTGCCCCCCGCATAGGGCTTTACTTCCGCGCCCGCGCCTGTTACCACATTGAAAACCGTGCTCTTCCCGCAAAGAGGGAGGCCGATTATTCCACATTTCAACATTCTCTTTCACCTTTACCTCAATTAGTTTGTTCGTTGAGTCTTTTTTTGATTATACTCGTTTCTCCCTCAGGAGCACAGGGATATATCGGCGGATTTGCAACACGTTTCTTCCTGTTTCTGTTATCATTATTCAGGTCTTTTCTTCATCGCAACAGTATGCGTTTTTACCGCATTCACACCATCGAGTGTTCGGGAGGTTGCCAAATGAACTTATGGTTCACAATTCCTCCTCTGCTCTCCCTGCCTATCTCACTATTTCTAATGGCATTCGGGAGGAGCACAGACAGGATATCGATTGGGGCGCCGCTTTGGTTTCTTTTTCTCCTGCTCTACCTTGCCTTGAGCTTGGCGTACGCCTTCTCGGTAAAACAGATGCTCTTTTCCCGCCTCTTGCCGCTTCAAATGGCCGCTCAGGGCGTTTTAATCTGCATAGTCTCACTTGAGGCAGGGACTCCTCCGATTATCCCATGGGTAGGGGTGGCCATCGGTGCATCCGGCTTTGCCTCTATCGCTAGCCTCTTCTCGCGGCGCGGTCAGCCAATGATGCAACCGAACGGGCAGGGAGTCTTCGCAGAAGACACCTCGGAGGCTGCATCTGGACAGATAGCGGAGGACTCCCCCTTCCCAACCGTGACGACCGACCCTGAGGGGATTATTATCCACGCTAATAGCGCGTTCAAAGAGCTCTCCGAGGATGAGGCTCCGGAGGGTAAGTCCGTGACGGAGTTCTTTGTTCCGGGCAATCAGGAGGAGACCATCGGAGGGAAGAGTCAACTGGTCTTTCAAAAAAACAGGGACGGACTGTTCTATTTTACAATGGCGGATCCTCCTAAGACCAAGACCGCGAAGGCTGCGGCCTCGTCAAAGGGAGGGGTTGAGCTCTTCGACCCGGCGACCGGTCTTTACACAAAGGAGTACTCCCGGATAAGAGGTCCGGAGGAGCTGAGCAGGGCAGCAAGGTACAGGAGATGGCTTTGCGGAGTCCTGCTACAGCTCTCGTACACAAACCTCCCCGGTTTTGATGGGCGTCCAGATCTCGAAGAGACATTCTTTATTGCCTACGTCCAGTACTTCAAGAGCGAAGTCAGGGACAGCGACATGGGCTTCAACCTCGGTGCAAGGACGCTGCTTCTGCTGCTCCCCGAGACGCCGCAGCAGGGAGCCAAGGACACCTCTATAAGGCTGATTACCCTTCCGGAGCCGCTGATGGAGATGAAAAAGGACTACCCCTTCTCTGTGAATATAGAGTACGGTTTACACTACTACAGCGGCAATCATCAGATGTCTTTCGAACAGTTCACAGAGAAGTTATACTCTTCCCTGGCCGGCGAGAAGGAGTAACTGCATTTTCGACAGTGAAGGACCGTTACACGTCGAAACAGGAGCCACCAACGAACTCCTTGATAATCGAGTTGTTCGGGATGCTCTCGGTGGGGATAATGGGCACGAACTTTATCATCGACAGAAGCCTCTGAGCCTCTCCGTACACGGGCGAGCCCTCGGGAACCTTGTGGAGAATCGGATCGACATATGCCCTGAGCGCGGCCATCTCGTAAGGCAAGGAGGAGTTGAACATGGCGTCGGCACGCTTTTGATAAGGGAAGACGTACTTCATGCTGCCCCTTATCACCTTGGGCCACATCATCAGAGTGGACTCGGCCGAGTGCCCTCTCGTCCTCGCGTCCCTTACCAGTCGCCTGACAAGACGGTTGTCCGTGGTACTAGTCCTGTTGTGGTTGTCAAAGTTAACGCCCGTCAGGGGCGATACGAATATGCCGTACTTCTCGCCGTCCGGAATGGCGCAAGTGACCTTGGAGTTCAAACCGTGAATCCCCTCGATGATCAGTATGTCCCTCGGGCCAAGCTTTATCGTCTTTCCGGGCTTCTTCCTGCCATCGATGAAATCGAACTGCGGAGTGACGACCTCCTCGCCGGACAGAAGGCGCTTCAGATGATCCTGAAGCAGCTCCAGTTCCAGGGCTTCGACCACTTCGAAATCGTAATTACCGTTCTCGTCCCTCGGGGTGTGCTCCCGGTCGACGAAGTAATTGTCCATGGCAAGAGTGACAGGGTGTCTTCCGGTGACGAGCAGCTGGATCTTCAACCTCTCGGAGAAGGTGGTCTTGCCAGAGCCGGAGGGGCCGGCGATGGTCACGGCCTTCACTTTGGGACGCGACGCTATATCGTCCGCTATCTGTCCTAGTCTGGAGGAGTGGAAGGCCTCTGATATCAGTATGACCTCCTGCCCCTTTCCCTCCGCCACTTTTTTGTGCAGGCTATCCATCGTCCTGAGCTCAAGGACATCCAACCATTTAGTGTATTCCAGGAAGACGCCAGAGAGGTTCTTCGAGGCCCTGAAGGGGGGAAGAGACGACGGGTAGCTGATCGTCGGGAATTGAAGGACCATCCCCGGTCCGAGTTTTTTCAGGCCGTAGAGCTTCAGGTAGCCGGTCGATGGAGCAAGAGGCGCGTAATAGTAGCCGTACATATCGGCGCACCGATAGAGCTCCACCGGATCCACAGCCCCCCACTGAAAGAGCCTGGCGACCTCCCCGCTGCCCTGTCTGTCGAATATCCTCCTGGCCTTGTCGAGCGATACGATCTTGCGTATGAAGGGCAGGTCCTTTTCGATCAGTTCAGTCATCGTGCCCTTGATAGCGGAGATGTCGTCCTCCGTCACCTCCCCCTCGACAAAATCCCAGTAGCACCCCTCGCTTATCGAGTGCCTGATGAGGATATCCTTTGCAAGCCCTCGCTTGCAGGCAAGGACCAAGAGAAAACTAAGAGAGCGCCGGTAAACCTCCATCCCCTCGAAGGTCGATGTGTCAATGAACTCGACCTTGGCATCGTCCTCTATGACCCAATCAAGAGAACGCAGATAGTTATTCACCCTCCATGCGACGATGTTGCCCCTTTCGCCGTCAGGATTGCTCTCAGACAGAACCGACCTCCCTGTTATAGGGACGTCGCTTGAAAAAGCGGGCCCGTTCGACACTTCGACTGTAAATGCCATGACTCTCCTCCTCTTGCATCAGCGCTGCGTATTCAACATGCTTGCTCCGTCGGCCGTATCAGAAAGTCCAGTGAAAATCAGGCAGCCCCTCGCCGAGAAGCCTTTTGCGCAGGTCCGCGGAGATTTGCTCCAGATCCTGTTCCGTCCTGCCCTCACACCTGGTGACGATAACCGGCTGTGTGTTGGAGGCGCGAACCAGCCCCCAGCCGTTTGGGTAGAGTATGCGCACACCGTCCACTGTAACAGCCTCGTACTCCTCAAGGGCCTTGTCTCTCAACGAGGCTACTACTTCGAACTTCTTTTCATCGGGGCAGTCTATTCTGATCTCCGCTGTGCTGGGATAGCGGGGGATATCGGATAACAGTGCCGAGAGCGACTCTTCACCGGAAGAGAGGATTCGAAGCAACCTGGCGGCGGCGTAGAAAGAGTCGTCGAATCCAAAATATTCATCGGCAAAGAAGAAGTGGCCG
>JBAYOX010000036.1:0-11489 GCA_041678025.1 Aminobacteriaceae bacterium | reverse complement strand
CCGACGTGGTGGAGACCTACGAGACTCCTCCTCTGAAGGACGCGATGCACGCGCACCCCGGCCTGCCCAAGGTCGCGTACCTCTACATGCTCCAGTCGCAAGGGCTCCTTCACGACACATACGTCTACGGCGTAGACGCAAAGAAGATCCTGCCCACCCTGATCAACCCGACAGAGGTGATGGACGGAGCGATAGTGTCGGGAAACTGCGTGTCGGCGTGCGACAAGAACAACACCTACTCGCACCAGAACAACCCCGTCATTCACAATATGTTCAAACGCCACGGCAAGGACTTCAACTTCCTGGGCTGCATAATCACCAACGAGAACGTCACACTGGCCGACAAAAAGAGAAGTTCTTCATACTCCATCAAACTGGCCAGGACGCTCGGAGTCGAGGGCCTGCTCATATCCGAGGAGGGCTTCGGCAACCCGGATGCCGACCTCATCATGAACTGCTGGAAGGCGGAGCGCTTGGGGATAAAGACCGCGCTTCTCACCGACGAGTACGCCGGGCAGGACGGTGCAAGCCAGTCGCTGGCAGACTCGTGCCCGGAGGGTGACGCGTGCGTGACCGCGGGGAACGCAAACGAGGTCATAGTGTTACCCCCGATGGACAAGGTTATCGGTTTCCCGGAGGAGGCCAACGTGATAGCGGGAGGCTGGCAGGGCTCCCTAGCCGCCGACGGCACAATCACGGTGGAGCTTCAGGCGATATTGGGTGCCACAAGCGAGCTTGGTTTCACCAAACTCGGGGCGTACACAATCTGATCCGGTTGCACGGACGACGCGCAGCCAACGCAGTGAATAGATAATAATACCAGGAGGTGCGAGAGCATGGGAAAGCTTGCAGGAAAAAAAGTGCTTCTCCTCGGTGAGCGAGACGGCGTCCCCGGCCCCGCTATGGAGGCTTGCCTCAAGGATAGCGGCGCCGAGGTTGTCTTCTCGGTAACCGAGTGCTTCGTATGAACCGCCGCGGGTGCCATGGATCTGCAGAATCAGCAGCGTATCAAGGACGCCGCTGAGAAGTACGGGCCGGAGAATCTGGTCGTCGTCTTGGGATCGTCCGACGCCGAGGGCGCGGAGATTTACGCCGAGACGGTGAGCAACGGAGACCCTACATTTGCAGGTCCATTGGCCGGAGTCCAGTCTGGACTCGCCGTATACCACGTGTTCGAGCAGGATATAAGAGACGAGTGCGACCCGACAGCATGGGAGGAGCAGATCAGCATGATGGAGATGGTGCTGGATCCCGAGAAGCTGGCCGAGGCCGTCAGCGGCATCAGGTCGCAGTTCAGTAAGTTCACCCTGTAGGAGGGGAGGTCGTCATCGTGTCATACCGGATCATTCACTACATTAACCAGTTCTATGCAGGAATTGGCGGCGAAGAGAAGGCGGACATAGTCCCTGAGATCCGAGAGGGGATAGTTGGCCCCGGGCAGGCGTTCAAGGCCGCTCTTGGCGCAGACGCAGAGATCGTCGCCACCGTGATCTGCGGCGACTCCTACTTCGCATCGAACATGGAGAAAGCCGCGGGCGAAATTCTGGAGATGATGAAGAAATACAAGCCGGACGCGGTCATCGCAGGGCCCGCCTTCAACGCGGGCCGTTACGGCACCGCTTGCGGCGCCCTGGGCGAGGCCGTCGTCAAGGAGCTCGGCATACCGGTTGTATCCGGGATGTACCCGGAAAACCCCGGTGTCGAGATGTACAAGAAGAGCTTCTACATAGTCGAGACTCCCGACAGCGCTGCAGGCATGAGGAAGGCCGTCCCCGCGATGGCAGCACTCGTGCTCAAGCTGCTCAAGGGTGATAAGCTCGGTACCCCGGCTGAGGAGGGGTACATCGAGCGAGGCATCAGGAAGAACAAGTTCTACGACAAGCTCGCCGCCGAGCGGGCAGTGGACATGTTCGTGGCCAAGCTCAAGGGCGAGCCTTTCGTCACCGAGTATCCGATGCCGGTGTTCGACCGGGTGCCCCCCAACCCGGCGATAAAGAACATGAAGGAGGCGGTCATCGCCCTGGTCACCTCCGGCGGTATCTGCCCTGTGGGCAACCCCGACCATATAGAAGCCTCCAGCGCCAGCAAGTTCGGCGAGTACGACATCACCGGCGTCGACGATCTTACATGCGACGCATACTGCACCGCGCACGGCGGCTACGACGCCACATACGCCGACCAGGACGCCGACAGGGTCCTGCCGGTAGACGTCCTCCGTGATATGGAGAAGCAGGGCGTCTTCAAAAAGCTGCACAACAAGTTCTATACCACGGTGGGCAACGGCACCGCCGTTGCCAGCTCGAAGCGCTTCGCCGTAGAGATAGCCCGCAGGCTGATCGCAGACGGAGTCACGGCTGTAATCCTCACATCCACCTGAGGTACCTGCACTCGTTGCGGTGCAACGATGGTAAAAGAGATTGAGAGAGCAGGCCTTCCGGTAGTTCACGTGTGCACCATCGTACCGATCTCCCTTACAGTGGGAGCGAACAGGATAGTCCCAGCGGTTGCGATCCCGTACCCGCTCGGTGACCCCTCCAGAACCATGGCCGAAGAGAAGGAGATCAGGCGCCACCTGGTAGAAAAATCCCTCAGGGCGCTTCAAACGGAGATTACGGAACAGACGGTTTTCACCGACTGATACCGTTGCGCATGCGGCCGGGCTTAGAAAGCCCGGCCGCGCAAGAAAAGCACAAGGAGGTTGGAACGCCATGGCAACCGTAGGTATCAAAGGATACGCCTACTGCCTTAATCACGCCCCCGAGACCGGACTTCGCTACGGAAACACCCCTCACGTCGAAAGAGAGACGAAGGGAGAGACGGAGTTTTTAAAAGAGCTGCCCAAGTTCATGCAGAGTTACGAAGAGGCCAGGGACTACGCCCCGAACCAGGCATACATCGGCGGCATTTCCATAGAGAAGCTTCATGAGGCCCTCCAGCCCTGGTACACGAACCGGCTGTCGGGCTCGAGCCGCTACGGCACCTATGGTGAGATCATGCCCGAGGACGAGTTCCTCGGACTAATGGATATAAGCGATGTCTTCGACATCATCTGGCTGGAGAAGGGCTTTGCCGCGTCCGTAAGAGGCAAGCTTAGCCAGAGCCCTGTGCTGAACGATAGCATCCTTGCGCGACTCGAGGAGGGGCACGACCTCTCCGAGATAGAGAACGAGACGGCTCACCGCAAGGCCGTGCCTCTATTTTTCGAAGGCAAGACTGTAGGGTGCGTGCGCAACGGGCACGACATCGACGACTGCCTGTTCGCCTACGTGCTGCTTGAGAACCTGGCCAACAAGGCCAGCGCCCTGCTCTCGCTGCTGCACCTGCTTAAGAACACCGGAATGGCGCCCGAAGAGGTCGACTTCATCGTCGAGTGCTCCGAGGAGGCCGCAGGCGACATGAACCAGCGCGGAGGGGGCAACTTCGCCAAGGCGATCGGCGAGATAGCCGGCTGCGTCAACGCCAGCGGCTTCGACGTGCGAAGCTTCTGCGCAGGGCCAGTGAACGGCATGATAGCGGCCGCGTCCCAGGTCGCATGCGGAGCAAGAAAAAACTGCGTTGTGGTGGCGGGGGGAGCTGTTCCCAAGCTCTTCATGAACGGGCGCGACCACGTGAAGAAGAAGCTGCCCGCTCTGGAAGACTGCCTGGGAAGCTTCGCAGTCCTTCTGACGCCGGACGACGGTAGTCTCCCCATCATGCGCCTCGACGTGCTCGGCAAGCACTCCGTAGGTGCCGGATCCTCCCCTCAGGCGGTCACTACGGCCCTGATCCTCGAGCCTCTGGAGAAGGCAGGCCTCTCATTCCTCGACGTTGACAAGTACGCCTCGGAGATGCATATAAACGAGATCACACTTCCTGCAGGCGCAGGGGACGTCCCCCTGGCCAACATCAAGATAACAGCTGCGCTCGCAGTCACCAAAAAGGCCATCGAGAAGGCGGATATGATGAAGTTCGTCGAGGAGCGAGGGGTCCCCGGCATAGCCCACACCCAGGGACATATCCCGTCGGGAGTGCCCTTCATCGGACACGCCTGCGACGCCATGAAGGAGGGCAGGATGAAGAGGGCCATGATCATAGGCAAGGGAAGCCTCTTCCTGGCGCGCCTCACCAACCTTGCCGACGGTGCATCCTTCCTGCTCGAGCCGCCAAGCGGCGCGAAGGGCGGGGTATCCGCCGTCTCCAAGGACGACATAAAATCACTTCTCCTCGAGGTCTTGTCAGAGCTATCAGGCAAGCTCGAGTAGCGGGCGGTGAACAAGATGTCGGAGATAAGAAATCTTGTAGGCAAAGCCCTTGCGGATATTGTGGTCGAGGCACGCTCCGGCGGGCCGCGCGTCCCTGTGGGGCTCATGTCCATGGGAAGCGAGATGGGAGGGGAGGAGCTGGTTCGCGGCGCGGTGTTGGCCGCTGACGGAGGTTCCCGGGTCGAGGTAGTCATGATAGGCCCGAAGATCCCCGGCTTTGAGGAGCTACAGTGGATAGAGACCGGGCCCTGCGAGGAGGAGGTATCCTCCGCCATGGAGAAGGCGCTGTCCGAGGGGCGCATATCGGGCGCTGTGGCTCTTCACTACCCGTTCCCGCTCGGTGTCACCACGATAGGCAGGGTCATGACACCCGGAAGGGGTAAGCCGATGATAATTGCCTCGTCCACCGGTACTTCCGCCGTGAGCAGGGTGGAGGCTATGGTTCGGAACGCCCTGTACGGCGCGGCGACTGCAAAGGCCCTGGGCATAGCCGACCCGACGATAGGCATACTGAATGTCGACGGGTCGCAGATCGTCCACAAGGCCCTCACCCGGATGAAGGAGAACGGCTATAAAATATCCTTCGGAGCGAGCGTGAGAAAGGACGGAGGCGCTGTCCTGAGAGGCAACGACCTGTTGGCGGGTGCCGTGGACGTATGCGTTGCCGACACTCTGACCGGCAACGTGCTGATGAAGCTCTTCTCGTCTTTCACAACTGGCGGCTCTTACGAGTCGCTTGGTTGGGGGTACGGCCCGTCGGTCGGCGAGGGGTGGAGCAAGGTCATATCGATCATCTCCCGAGCCTCTGGAGCGCCTGTCATAGCCGGCGCTCTCGAGTACACGGCCAGGGTCGTCTCCGGGGGGCTACCTGAGAGAGTGGCGACGGAGATAAAGGCCGCCAAAAGAGCCGGGCTGCTTGAGATAGTAGAGTCGTTGACGCCGAAGGCCTCCTCCTCGGAGGAGGTGAAAGCACCTCCCGCGGAGCCGACGGACGACGAGATTCACGGGGTAGATGTCCTGGCGATAGAGGACGGGGTCAAGGTCTTGTGGAAGGAGGGCATCTACGCGGAGTCCTCCATGGGATGCACCGGCCCGGTTATAAAAGTGGCCTCAAGGAACCTCGAGGCGGCCGAGAGCGTCCTCAAAAAGGAAGGCTATATCTAACAAAGAAGAGGGAAGGAGGGCGGCGACATTCTCCTGTTTCCTCTGTTGTTGTGGTATACTCCTGTCCGGACAAGGGCGATTATTTTTGTATAGAATTCCTTGAGGGGGGTGGTCGATGAAGACCTGTCGGCCGTGGGTGCGCGGAGTGGTTCTGCGATCGATCCAGTGGAAAACCCTTGATACTTCAGGGGCGGATATGCTTTCACTCAGCTCTTTCTAACGAACAAAGGGGGAATTGACAGCATGGAAAAGGCATTAGAGATTAATAATTTTGTTAATGGTATTGTCTGGGGCCCCTGGATGTTGGCCCTTCTGGTCGGAACAGGCGTTTATCTCACCGTCATTCTTGGACTGCCACAGCTCCGTTACTTCTTCCTAAGCTTCAAAGAAGTCTTCGGCAACCTCGGCGTCAAGAAAGAGGGAGAGGGTACCATATCCTCCTTCGCGGCCCTGTCCACTGCGCTTGCCTCCACCGTCGGCACGGGCAACATCGCCGGAGTGGCCACCGCTCTTCACCTCGGCGGCCCCGGCGCTCTCTTCTGGATGCTTGTCTCCGCCTTCTTCGGCATGGCGACGAAGATGGTCGAGGTCATCCTTGCCGTTCGCTTCCGTGACAAGGACGACCTGGGCAACTGGCGCGGCGGCACCATGTACATCCTCGAGAAGGGCGCGAACGCCAAGTGGCTAGCATGGCTCTTTGCTCTCTTCGGATTCCTTGCGTCGTTCGGAATCGGATGCGCGGTGCAGTCGAACTCCGTCGCCGAGGGCTTCGAGATGGGCTTTGGCATCCCCTACCTGTACAGCGGCATCGCGGTCGCAGTGCTCACCGCCCTTGTTATTCTCGGCGGACTTAAGAGGATCTCCGACGTCACGACCTACCTGGTTCCCTTCATGGCCATCTTCTACATCGTAGGTGCGATTATCGTAGTCGTCACGAAGAGCGACCAGATCGTTCCCGCTTTCGCGACCGCAGTCAAGTACGCATTCTCAGATCCGATGGCAATGCCCGGCGCTATTGCGGGCTGGACGATCAAGAACGCGATTGTCAAGGGAATCGCAAGAGGCGTCTTCTCCAACGAGGCCGGCCTTGGCTCGGCGCCGATGGTTCACGCTACCGCGGTGGTCGATCACCCCTGCCGCCAGGGAATGTACGGCATATTCGAGGTGTTCATCGATACGCTAGTCGTCTGCACGCTGACCGCTCTCGTTATCCTGACCAGCGGAATGCTCACAGGTCAGCCGGATATCTCGGGTGCCAGGCTCACCCTCTCCGGGTTCGAGTCGGTCCTCGGCAACACGGGAACCATAATCCTCTCCATCGGACTGGCCCTGTTCGCCTACTCGACGATCCTCGGCTGGTACTGGTACGGCGAGACCTGCGCTACGTACATCTTCGGCACCAAGATCATCCCTGTGATGAAGATCCTCTGGATCGTAGTTCTGTTCCTTGGCGCCACCGGCGGAGTGCTTCTCGGCAACGCGAACGAGTTCCTCACGCACCTGTGGGATATGTCCGACACCTTGAATGGACTGATGGCGGTACCCAATCTCGTGGCGCTGCTCATCCTCTCCGGAGAGGTTCGCAAGCTGATCGCGGACTTCGACGCGAAGCGCAGGAGCGGAGAGCTCAAGATCTAGGTTACCCAAGGATTCAAGTCGTGTTTTTAAGGGGCGGCTCGCCGCCCCTTAATTGTATTGAAAGGAGAGAAGACAGATGCAGCGGGCTACAAGAATGGAAGTTAACCTGGGCAACCTGAAAGCCAACTTTATGGCGATACGGCGTCACATAGGTGAAGGCCCCGAAATCCTGGGCGTGGTGAAGGCCGACGGATACGGCCACGGTGTCCTCCCCGTCTGCAGGACTCTTACCGAGGCGGGATGCAGAAGATTCGCCGTGGCTACGCCCGACGAGGCGCTTGAACTGCGCGAGGCGGGTATCAGCGAGCCTGTACTGGTCCTCGGACCCTCTCCCGAGCGCTCTGCAGCGGAGTACGTACGCCAGAGCATCGCCTCCACTATCACGGAATTACACTTCGCCAGAGCGCTGAGCGAGGAGGCGGTGCGCCAGGGCCGCCAGGCCGATGTGCATGTCAAGGTCGACAGCGGAATGGGGCGAATCGGCTTCCTCCCAAGGGACATCCCGGCCGTACTCGACGAACTTCTAACCATGCCCGGGCTCAGGCTCGAGGGGATGTTCACACACTTCGCGGTCGCCGACGAGCGCCGCCTCGAGTACACCGGATACCAGTTTGCCGGTATGATGGAGTCGCTGAAAGCGGCGGAGGAGCGCGGTATACGTCTGAAGCTGCGCCACGCCTGCAACAGCGCGGGCATACTGGCCTGCCCGGACAAGTACCTTGACGCAGTCCGCCCGGGGCTCATACTTTACGGTATGTGGCCGTCGGAGGAGTGTCCGCGCCCGATAGAGCTGAGGCCAACCTTCGAGGTAAAGACCGAGGTAGCGTTCGTAAAGCAGCTTCCCCCGCGCAGCGGTGTGGGTTATGGTCTTCGCTACATGACCCGCGGCTACGAGGAGATCGCCGTGCTACCAGTCGGCTACGCCGACGGCTACTCAAGGGCACTGTCGATGAAGGTCCCGGTGCTTGTCAAGGGCAGGCGCGTTCCGATGAGGGGCAACATCTGCATGGACCAGACAATGATCGACGTCACTGGACTTGATGTAAAGGTCGGCGACGAAGTGGTGCTGATCGGCAGACAGGGGAACGAGGTAATCACCCCGGAGGAGATAGGCACCGCCAGAAACACGATCAACTACGAGGTGCCCAACGCATTCCTGAAGAGGGTCCCCAGGGTTTATATCTCCTGATATCAACTTCTTGAGTATAATAGAGGGCGACAACTCAAGGAGGCGATGTGTGTGAGTACTACTCTCCCGTCATTGAAGAACTTTCCATTTGATAAAATCCCCGATTCCGCCGTGCTCTCCCTAGAGGAGGCCGCTGCAAGATGCCGCGCGGAGGCCGTCACGATGGTCGCCCTTGCGAATAGCGGGCACCCTGCTGGCTCCCTCTCGAGCATGGAGCTCTATCTGGCCGTTTACGGGGTCGCGGATTTGACGCCCGAAAACTGCGAGGTATACGACCGCGACTACGTTGCTATAAGCCACGGACACACCTCGCCTGCTGCTTACTCCGCCCTTGCCGCATGGGGCTTTTTCGATCCGATGGACGCTGTGGCCCATTTCAGGCAGTGCGGGTCGCCCTTTCAAGGACACGTGGAGCGGGCGGTCCCCGGAATCGACTGGGGTAGCGGGAACCTGGGGCAGGGGCTGTCCGCAGGGGTGGGGTTCGCACTGGCTCAGAGGGCGAGAGGAAACGGAAAGAGGGCCTACGTCCTGATGGGCGACGGCGGACAGACTAAGGGGCAGAGCGCCGAGGCGCGCAGAATCGCAGCCAAGGAGGGGCTCTCCAACATCACGGCACTTATTGACTGGAATAATATACAGATATCCGGCACCCTCGACAGAGTCATGCCGGCCGACATCAAGGCGCTGTGGAGCGCAGACGGCTGGAATGTCCTCGAGTGCGACGGTCACTCCTTCTCCGAGCTGTACTCCGCCCTTAAGAATGCGGCTTCCTCAGCGCAGCCCACCGTGATTTTGTGCAGGACGGTGATGGGCAAGGGAGTCTCATTCATGGAAAACACGCCGGAATACCACGGCAAGGCGGCTACGGGCGAGCAGTACGCTCAGGCTATGAAAGAACTCGGTGGCTCCACGGCGATGCTGGAAGAGGCACGAACCGGGAGGGCAGAGTCCCTCCCGTCAGGACGCGCGATACCTAACATCGTGCACCGGATGGAGACCGGGGAGCCGCGCACATACATGCCGGACGCCAAGGCCACCGACAACCGCTCGGCCTTCGGCACTGCTCTGGCGGATGTTGGAGCTCTGAACTACAAAAAAGAGGGAAGCTCCCCGCTCCTCGTCTTCGACTGCGACTTGGCGTCGTCGGTCAAGACCGCCGGTTTCGCAACTGCCTGCCCCGACTGGTTCATCCAGACGGGCATACAGGAGCACGCGACTGCCACGGCCGCGGGCGCGGCCTCCATAGCTGGCGCGATGGCCCTTTGGGCGGGTTTCGGGGTTTTCGGCCTCTCCGAGACCTACAACCAGCAGAGGCTTAACGACATAAACAGCGCGAATCTGAAGACAGTACTGACCCACGTGGGGCTTGACGTCGGCGAGGACGGTGTCACCCACCAGGCGATAGACTACGTCGGCCTGCTCAGGAACACCTTCGGGTACAGGCTGGTAGTCCCGTGCGACCCCAACCATACGGACAGGGCTACTCGCTGGGCTCTTAAGGAGCCGGGTTGCGTCTGCCTTGCCATGGGGAGAAGCAAGCTTAACGTAGTAGCGGATGGACAGGGGAATCCAATTTTCGCGGGCGATTACTCGTTCAGCTACGGCAGAGCCGATCTGGTGCGCCAGGGCGCGGACGGGGCGATATTCGCCCTCGGTGCAATGACGGCGCGGGCTCTGAAGGCGGCCGATCTTCTGCTTGAAAAGGATCTGCATGTCTCCGTCTACGCAGTCTCCTGTCCGCTTCAGACCGACGATGACGCTCTGCGAGCCGCAGCCGCTACGGGCAGGATCCTCACCTGCGAGGACCGCAACGTCAACAGCGGCATGGGCTCCATTATAGCGGCCAGGATGATGGAGCTGGGTCTTCGCTCGTCCTTCAGCTCCGTCGGGGTGCACCGCTACGGCGACTCCGGTCCGTCGGAGGATGTGATCAGCTCAATGGGGCTGGATTCGAACTCTCTCGCGGCCGCCTTTGAGGCACTAGCATAAGGGATCGTTGCTGTCTCTTACGGGATGAAGGCCGAAGACCGCGTCCAGCACGATAATATGGAGTTTGTCAGGAGGAAAGCCGAATCAGAGGGACGAAGGCTTCTTCTGCACGCCTGCTGTGCCCCCGACGCCACCGTGCCTTGGGCCGACCTCGCGTCCGAGGGGTATGATGTGCTGCCATACTGGTACAGTTGCAACATCCACCCGGCGGAGGAGGAGGCCAGGAGGCGCGGAGCTCTGCAGAAGCTCGAGATGCTAATGGGAGGGGAGGTAGTTTACTCCGCCTACCACCCTGAAAAGTGGTTCGATGCGCTCTCTCAGCTTGCGGAAGAGCCAGAGGGGGGGCGCAGGTGTCCTCTCTGCTTTCGCCTTCAGCTTGAGGCGGCGGCAGAAGCGGCCGTCGCTGCCGGGGCCACCCTTCTCTGCACTACTCTCACTATCAGCCCTCACAAGAACGTCGATGAGATAAACGCCATAGGGGCGGAGTGCGCGGCCAGGCGCGGACTTGAGTGGTTGCCGCGCGTCTTCCGCAAGGGCGGCGGTTTCGCTCGCTCCATCGCGATGTCCCGTGAGCATGGACTTTACAGGCAGTCCTACTGCGGCTGCCTGTACAGCATTCCGCATCAAAAGTGAAGGATTACATTCAAAGGAGGAGCGGCAATGGCATTTGATCATATCGAACGCCGCCTCGCGCGGCTCAGGGCGCGGATGGCCGACGAGGGAGTGGACGTTATGGTAGTTCTCTCCTCTGAGAACTACAACGGCGAATCCCTGACCTACATCTCCGGCTTCCGCGGCAGCAGCGGTGCGGCCGTAATCTCCGCGGAGGAGGCTTTCCTGGTGACGGACGGTAGGTACGCCCTTCAGGCCAGGGAGCAGTCTCCTTTTGAGGTCACTCCTCAGGGGCAGAAGATGCTGCATGAGAAGACTGCGGAGTTTCTGCGCGGGCGCGGTTGGAGCGTCGGCGGTTACGAGGGGGAGAGGCTCACTGTCTCAGTTTACAGATCCATGGAGGGTGCGCTCGCCCGATGGAGGGACTGCTCCTCCCTGCTGCCGGAGCTTCGCAGGCGCAAGGACGACGCCGAGGTCACTGCTATTGCCAAGGCCGCTGAGATAGCCCACTCAGCCTACGAGGAGGCCCTTAGCGAGGTACATGAGGGAATGGCCGAGACGGAGTTCAACGCCATCATGGAGTACCTGATAAGAAAAGGAGGGGCAGAGTCGGGGTGGAAGGGGGGCAAGTTCATCGTCGCCTCCGGAGAGAGGGG
>JBAYOX010000035.1:0-11622 GCA_041678025.1 Aminobacteriaceae bacterium | reverse complement strand
TTCTGGGGTGGACCACTGGGGCAACTCTCTCTCTGTGCGGGATGGTCTTCCAGGCTCTCTTCCGCAACTCCCTGGCCTCGCCGGACATGCTGGGGGTCTCGACCGGAGCGGCGTTCGGCGCTGTCGTCTCGATAAGGCTCGGGCTGTCGTTCACCCTCTTCGGGCTCTTCTCCTCCCTGTCGGTCTGCTCTTTTCTGGGGGCGATGGCGGCCGTAGGGACGATTTGCGCAGCCTGGCGGCTTCGCGGTGGACGGGTCGTGTCGGAGGGGACGCTGCTGCTGTCGGGGGTCGCTGTCAGCTTCCTCTTCAGCAGTCTGAACATGATTTTGCAGTACGGCGGCGGGTATGTGGACACGTTCAGGGTAATGAGGTGGTCCATGGGGGGCATACAGACGGTCGGCTTCTCCTCGCTCAGGGCTGCGGTGCCGGCCTTTCTGCTGATCCTCTGCACGGCCGCCCTCTTCTCGCGCGAGCTGGACCTGCTGGTCTGCGGTGAGGAGATGGCCATGAGCAGGGGGGTGTCGGTCGAGAGGGTGAGACGGCTGCTTTTTATTACAGTCTCGCTCTCGGTGGGGGTGAACGTCGCCGTCTGCGGCCCGATCGGCTTCGTGGGGCTGGTCGCGCCTCATATATGCCGCTCTCTGGTCGGTCCAGAGCACTCGCGCCTGTGCGCGGCCAGCCTATTCTTCGGCGGTGGTTTTCTGGTGCTGTGCGACACGGCCGCCCGCACTCTGTGGGCACCGGCGGAGATACCGGTCGGAGTGCTGACGTCGTGCACTGGCTCCGCCTTCTTCTTGTGGCTGCTTCTCGGGAAAGGGGGGCGAAAGGATCAATGGAGGTGATCGCAATTCTGTCGTACTTCGAGGCGGGGGGAGCACTTATGTGGGTGCTGTTGGCTCTCTCGGTGGCCGCCGCGACCGTAGTTCTGGAAAGGCTCCTCTTTTTCTTCACCGCATCGACGGACGCGGCAGGGCTTGAGGCACGGCTCGGGGCAGCTCTGGACGAGGGCAGGCTGGACGATGCCCACGAGATCGCCTCCTCCTCGCGCAGCTCCCTGCACCGGGTTTTCCAGGCGGCGCTCGCACACTGGTGGATAGGCAGGGAGGAGATGGTGCTGCTGCTGAACCAGGAGATTCGCCGCGAGATCTTCCGATGGGAGAAGCGCCTCCCCTTTCTGGAGATGACCGCCAGGGCCGCCCCCCTGCTGGGGTTGCTGGGCACTGTGCTGGGCATGGTGGAGATGTTCTCCGCGCTGCACGAGGGGGGGCAGGTGACGGCATCGGCCGTGACCGGGGGGATATGGAAGGCCCTTTATACCACGGTGGCGGGGCTCTCCGTGGCCATACCGACTCTCTTCGTTCACTCAATGCTCGCGGGCCGCATCGATTCCGAGGAGGAGTGCCTGAGGCGCGGGGCCGACTTCATCATCAGAAAGCGCTTCCGGTCGGCGAATGGCGGTGAGGGTCCATGAGCAGGCGCGCAAGGGTCGAGCTGGACATCACTCCTCTTATCGATGTGCTGTTCATGCTGATAATCTTCTTCGTTCTGACGGCGAACTTCCTTCAGGGGAGGATAGAGGTCGACCTGCCAGCAGGGGAGGCGGCGTCCGATGTCGAGGAGAGCTCCCTGCTGCTGACGGTCAGGAGGGACGGGAGCGTCCTGTGGGAGGGGCGCGAGAGGGAGGCCGGCGAGATAGCGGCGCTTGCCGCCGAGGCTGCGGCGGAGAAGCGCGAGATCCTTATCGCGGGCGACAGGGAGGCTCCTTACGGCTCGGTCGCGAGGGTGCTGGAGATACTGCGCCGCGAGGGGGTCGCCTCCGCAGGATTGGCCATGCAGGGGGAGGATCCTCCGTGAGGAGATGGGCCTTCGCACTGTGCATGAGCCTCGCCCTGCACTCGCTGCTGCTACTTGCGCCGGAGGCTAGCGAGGTGAGGCCAAATCTTTCCGGGGAGTTCCGCCTGCTGCTGCGCGCGGGAGGAGCGTCAGCACCGGCCGCGCCGGAGAAGGCCGCTCCGGAAAAGCCTGCAGCGAAGCCTGTAGAGGAGAAGCCGAGGGCGCAACCGGAGCCGCCGAAAGCGGTTAAAAAACCGGCCGCTAAAAGCCCTCCGAAGGAGAAGGTGCCCCCATCCCAGGAGCGCTCCGCTCAACCGGTCAAGAGGCCGGTCGAAGCGGTGGAGGCCCCGCCGAAGGAGACCGTAATTGCAGAAGCAGCCACGGCTGGAGGCGGCAGGGAGGGCACAGGCGTCGGAGCTGCCGTAGCGGGCGTTTCGCCGGGCTCGCCTGGAGCGAAGCCGGGCCCGGTTGACGTCGGCACGCTGCGCATCCTGTCGCAGCCGCCCCCCGAGTACCCTCTCTTCTCGCGAAGGCGAAGGGAGGAGGGGGTTGTCCGGTTGCTGCTCACGATACGCTCCGGACGGGTAGCGGAGGCGTCGGTTTCGTCGGGAAGCGGCTCCGCAAGGCTGGATGAGGCGGCGTTGAAGGCGGTAAAGCTGTGGAGGTTCGACCATCCGGGTGAGGTGCGGGCGAGCGCCGCGATCGTCTTTCGACTTAACTGAGTCGACGGCCTCGGAATGCGAGAGGTGGATTCTTTTATGAGTGTATCTAGATTTTCAAAGATGGGCGCGCTTCTTCTGTGCCTGGCCCTTTTCGATGCCAAGCCGGTCGCCGCCTTCGAGGCGGAGCTTCCGGAGCAGGTCGTGACGGCAAGCGCGATCGATGAGGAGGCGCCATTCTCCCCCGGTGCTGTGACCGTGGTGCGCCCGGAGGAGATGCAGGGGGAGCAGAAGAGCCTTCCCGAACTGCTGAAACGGGTTCCCGGCCTTCACGTGATCGAGGCGAGGGGGCGGGGGGCCTACACGGTCGCATCGGTCAGGGGAAGTACGTCCGCTCAGGTGGCCGTATATGTGGACGGCGTGTCGGCTAACCTGGGCAGCGAGTCGGCGGTCGACCTCTCAACAATTCCGGTGGACGATGTGGAGTCGATAGAGGTATACCGGGGGTACGTCCCCTCGCGCTTCAACCGCGCATCCATGGGCGGCGTCATCAACATCGTAACGAAGAGGCCGACCAGTGCGGGCGGCAGCGCGTCACTCGGCGCGTCGTCATGGGGAGGAAGGCGCGGCGCCCTCTCATGGAGCGCACCTCTGGGGGACGGGCATATCTACCTGGGGGCGTCCATGGAGAGAAGCGACGGCGACTTCGAGTACAAAAACGACAACGACACTCCCTACACCCCGGAGGACGACTACACCGCCAGGCGAAGGAACAACTCTTTCGAGAGGAAGAGCCTGCTGCTGAAGTGGGAGGATAACGACTGGCACGCGCGCGTATCGTGGCGCGAGGATGAGCGGGGCCTGCCGCCGCCTGCGCCGGGATTCGACAGGCCGGACAAGCCGGGGCCGCGCGGTGCATGGCTTGAGACGCGGCAGAAGAGCATCTCCGTAGGCCGCAGGTACGAGTCCGGCGAGCTGAACTGGGGGTGGCGGGCCGACTGGCTGGATCAGTTCAAGGAGTACAACGACCCGGACGACGTCATCGGCGGACTGGGCGAGCGGCACAACGAGTACCGTGCGCAACGCGGAGGGTTCGCCGTGGACGCCTCGCTTCCCATCGGCGACGCGCACCTGGCCGAGCTGCTGATCGACTGTTCGCGCGAGACTCTGGACGTCCGGGGGGACGTGATTCAGCGCCTCGGCGGTCTGGACTCCTTCTCGCAGGAGAGCCTTAACATCCACCTGCAGGACACTATCTCTATTGGCCGTACGGGGAATCTGCTGTTCACCCCGCTGCTGCGCTGGAACGCTCAGGATGGCGAGGGGCGATTCTCCTGGGGCGCGGGGCTCGTCCAGGAGCTCGGAAACGGGCTGTCATGGAGGGCCTCGTTCGGCTCCTACAACCGCGCGCCCAATCTGTACGAGCGCTACGGGGACGGAGCAAGCATCCGCCCCGCGCCGGATCTAAAGTGGGAGGAGGGGACGCGGGCGGACATAGGCGTGAGGTGGAGCGGCGAGGCGGGAGGCTTTCTTGTCGACGCGGAGGCGACCCTTTTCGCCGGGCGCTCGAACGACCTTATCGAGTTCGTGATGACCAGCCCTCGCTTCGGAGTGTACCAGAACATAGGGGAATCCACGGTCAAGGGGGTGGAGGTCGAGTCGGCCCTCCGCCGCGGCCCGTGGGAGCTGTTCACGTCGGTCACCTGGATGGACGCGGTGAACGAGACCCCCGGCGACTACAGGTACGGCAAACGCCTTCCCAACAGGCCGGAACTTGAGGGACTGCTGCGCCTCACGAGGGGATTCGCGGAAGGGAGAGGCTCGCTCTTCACCGAGCTTCACTACACGGGGGAGATGTACTTCGACAGCGCGGAGACGATACTCTCGGGGAACTTGTTCACCGTGGGGGCTGGCGGAAAGTACGAAATATCGGACACGCTGCGCATATCGGCCGGGGTCGACGACCTGTTCGACAGAGGGCCGGAGGTGCTGCGCGAAGGAGGTGGCACAGGGCCGGACAGGACCATGTACTACCCGTTTCAGGGCAGAAGCTTCTATCTGACTCTCAACTGGTTCTTCTAAACGGATAAAACAAAAAAGGAGGCAACAAAAATGTCAATCAGGCGCACTCTGCAGGCTTTTTTCCTGACCGCTATCCTTCTGGCGGCGTCCGTCGCCCATGGAGGCGTCGTCTACACCGTCGTGGACGACACCTATACCTCGGGAAGCCTGGGGAGGGTGATCATCTCCCCCTCCGGAATCCCTGGGCCGGCCGCCCCACGAATAGTGACCAACCTAGGAGGGGACCACTCCCTGTACACCTTCCGCGACGCGGCGGGGGGGCTGCGTGTGCTGCTCTCCCAGTACACCTACGGCCAGCCTGACACTGTCTGGATCTATGATGCAGCGGGCGGCTACAGGACGCCTCTTAAAGAGGCGAAGTGGAGCGGTCTGGTCAACTGCCGCGGCGCGGCCTCGCTGGGGAACGCTCTCTACGTCACCGGCTACGATGCGGCCAAGGTATCGGGGTTCGATACTGGCGACGACTACGCAGCCGCAGGATCGTTCACCTATAATGGGACTGCCGGCTACAACTACCACGGTCAGGGGATAGTGCGGGCGGGCGACCACGTGTTCGCTCTTTTCAACGAGGAGAAGGGGCAGTACCCGAACTTCGAGTACAACGGCGGCAGGCTGGTCAAGCTGACTCCGGACCTTAAGGAGGCCGGCAGGGTGACGGTGGGCAAGAACCCCTTCTCCGCAAAGCTCCACGGCGGCATGATCTACGTGGTCAGCACGGGAGGGGCTCAGAAGGGCGGCGACTTCAACCGCGACTCCGTCATTCAGAGAGTTAACCCGAACACGCTGGCTATCGAGACCCTTCTGCGGGCGGGAGAGATCGACATTGAGAGCTGGAACTACGATCTGCGCGACATAACCTTCACGCCCGAAGGCGACGTCTACATCCTCGCAGGCTCCTACAGCGAGGACTGGGCGCGCTTCGAGGCCCGGATTTTCAAGACGACCCTTAAGGGGCTCGCGGGCGGTTCGGTCGGCTCGGAGTACATGGACGTGAGCGGCCCCGGCTTCGTATGGAGCATCGAGTACGATTCAGTAGACGACATCCTATGGTGCGCCTCGGGCAACAGCCTAAGGGCCTTCGGAGGGGGGGACTCGTGGCTGTTCGATTCGGAAGCTCTGGGTGGCAACTTCTACTCGTTCGCCGTGGTGGACGCACCTGCCAACCCGACCCCCGGCGACGGTGGTGGCGGCGGATGCAACGCCGCGGGCTTCCCGGTCTTCCTGCTGATAGGGCTGCTGCCGATCCTCGGAAAGGCCTCCAGTCGACGCAGCTAGGGCTTGACACAGGGCGCTGCTCTTCTCATAACGCGAAGAGCAGCGTCAAATTCGGTCGTCGGCATAAGCGAACGAACTCAAAGTTCCGCAATTGCCTCCTCGAAATCGTAGACTACGCCGTCCGCTATTTTTTTAATCCATTCCCAGTGCTCGCTCGACGATTCATCGTAAACTCCGTACACGGTCATCCCGGCTTTCTTCGCGCTCTCGATCGCCTGCGGGATATCCTCGAACACAACGCAATCAACCGGATCCACTCCGAGCTTCCGCGCCGCGAACAAGAAGACATCCGGCCTTGTTTTCCCGTGGGACACCTCGTCCGTAGAGCAGATTACATCGAAAAACCCCCGAATACCGTTGTTTTTCAGGGCGGGTTCATAAAGCGCTTCCGGCAAGCTGGTGGCGATGCCGAGTTTCGCTCCACGCTCCTTGAGTGTGACGAGGAACTCTTTCGCGTACGGCTTCAGCCGCACGGTATGCCCGTAGGCATGCTCCGCCATGCGGTTCCACTCCCGCAAAAGGTCGTCCACGCCGTCCGGCAGGCCGAATCTCTCGATGGTGTACGCAGCGGCCTCGGGAAAGCTTTTCGAGCAAATGACATCGATGTAGTCGGGTGGCACGTCGATCCCTCGCCCCGAGAGAAAGTCCACGTCGATCTGCTCCCATACATGCATCGAATCCAGCAGCGTCCCGTCGAGATCGAAGATATACGCCTTCACGCCCTGTCCCTTCCTTCAAGAAACGCCGCTTTCAGCTCCCGCGCCGCGCCCGCGACGTCGCCCTGCGCAACGATGGCCGAGACTGCCGCGAGTCCGTCGATGCCGGTCCTCCGAAGCAGCGGAGCGGTCGCTTTGTTTATACCGCCGATGGCGACTATGGGCAAGGCGACCGCCCTGCGGATGCGGCTCAGCTCTTCCATGGATGCAATATCGGCGTCATTCTTGGTGCCGGTGGGGAACATCGCGCCCACGCCCAAATAGTCGGCCCCCGCGCGCACGGCGTCCAGAGCCTCGGCGAGGGTGCCGGCGGACACGCCGACAATGCGGTCCGGGCCGATAATCCTGCGCACGACGTCCGCGGGAAGGTCATCCTGCCCTATGTGCACCCCGTCGGCATCCACAGCGAGCGCGATGTCGACACGGTCGTTGATGATCAGAGGCACGCCCAGTCGGGCTGTGAGCGTTCTGACCTTCATTGCGGTCTCGTAAAAATCACGCGATGACGCGTCCTTCTCCCGCAGCTGCATCAGAGTGCACCCCCCGCGGACGGCCTGTTCCACCGACTCCTCGACAGTGGAGGAGCTCATCAGCTTTCTATCAGTAACCAGGTAGAGCGTGTAATCCACATCAGGCTTCATACAGTTTCGCCTCCGATTCCAATGTGCGGGCGTCAATTCGGCTCACAGCGTCGTGCAGAGCCGTCCGAAAGCTGCCGTTGCCCTTCACTCCCGCCTCCTTGTAGGCGATTTCTCCCGCGATGCCCATGGTCAGCAACGCCGCGACAGAGCCTCCCAGAAGCATGTCGGGAGACGCTCCGCACAAGGCGCCGACAAGGGAGGAACACATGCAACCCGTGCCGGTAATTCTTCCCAGCATGGGGTGCCCGTTCCTGATGCAGAGCGTCCTTCCGCCGTCCGACACCACATCCGTCGCTCCTGTAATAGCCACTATGCAGCCCAGCCGGGCCGCCAGCTCCTTTGCAATGAAGACCGCGTCGGCAATACTTCGCATATCATCCTCGGATGCGTCCACTCCCTGCGTCTTGGAGTCCAGCCCGGCAATATGGCGAATCTCGGAGATGTTTCCGCGCAGGATATCGACCTTTATCTCATACAAAAACATTTTTGCGGCTTCACTGCGCATGCGCGAAGCACCGGCACCTACAGGATCGAACACAACCGGCGCACCTGCTCTGTTGGCTGCAACGCCTGCCGCAAGCATAGACGGCACGACTCTTTCGTTGAGAGTTCCGATGTTCAGCACCAGCGCGGAAGAGAGAGCGGAGATATCGAGGGCCTCCTCCAATGCGTCCGCCATGATTGGCGACGCGCCGACCGCCAACGTGATATTTGCGCACTCGTTGACCGTGACATAATTGGTGATGTGATGCACCAGCGGTCTTTTTTTCCTCACCTGCTCGAGAAGCTCTGCGCATAATTCCTTCATACCCCGACACGCTCTCTCTTTTGTATGTCCTGATCGGAAATCAGCTTATCCAGCACGTCCATTTTTTTCAACGCGTATATCAGAACACTGCCGGCAAGCGCGCCCACCGAAGAGCTGATGGAAAAGGGGAGCACGAAGGCGAACAGAGCGGCCTCCCGACCCAGGAGAAAAACAGCCGCCGGGAACGAACACAACGCCCCGAGGATCCCGGTGCCGATGATCTCGCCCGCGCAAGCGGCCCAGATTTTACGCATGTGCTTGAAAGCAAGCCCGCTCAGCATGGCTCCGATCATGCTGCCTGGAAAAGCGAGCATAGTGCCGGTGCCCATAAACAGCCGCAACAGTGAAGTGCAAAAAGCACAGAGCATGGCGAGGAGGGGGCCCAGAAGAATGCCCGCGAGGACATTGATGAAGTGCTGCACCGGGAAGCACTTGCTTGCTCCGACCGGGATGTAGAGAGTGGACAGGGCCGTGCCCAGAGCGACAAACAGGGCCGCCATGGTCAGTTGTCTGGTATTTTTATTCATATCTTTCGTCTATCTCTCTTCCGCGACTGGTTTTTCAGCCTCGAGCAGCACTTTTTCACCGTCGAGGATCCGGTTTGTGGTGCGCATGGCGCACATTTTGCCGCACATCGAACAGCTGTGCCTGTCCGATGGGGGCATGCTTTCGAAATAACGACGTGCCTTTTCCCCGTCCAGCGCCAGAGCAAACATCTCCTCCCAGTCGATCCGTCGACGGGCGTCGCTCATTTTATCGTCGATATCCCGCGCACCCGATATACCCTTGGCGATGTCGGCGGCGTGGGCGGCGATTTTGCAGGCGATTATCCCCTCTCTGACATCGTTGATATCGGGCAGCCGCAGATGCTCCGCGGGAGTGACGTAGCAGAGAAAGTCGGCACCCGCGGCGGCCGCAATCGCACCCCCTATGGCGGCTGTGATATGGTCGTACCCTGGGGCGATATCGGTGACCACGGGCCCCAATACGTAGAATGGCGCGTTATGGCACAGGCTCTTCTGCATCATCACATTGGCGGGAATCTGATCCATGGCGACATGTCCCGGCCCCTCTATGATCACCTGAACATCCCGCTTCCACGCCCGCCTGGCAAGATGCCCCATCTCGATGAGCTCTCCTATCTGGGCCGCGTCGCCTGCATCGGCTGTCGAGCCGGGGCGCAAGGCGTCCCCGATGCTGATGGCGACGTCGTATTTCCGAAGAATTTCGAGCAGATCATCGTAATACTCAAAGAAAGGATTCTCGTTGCCGGTCATCTCCATCCAAGCGAAAAGCAGCGACCCACCTCGCGAAACAATGTTGGTCACCCGCTTCCCGCGCTTGAAGGTCTCGGCTGCCCGTCTGTTTATTCCGGCGTGAATCGTCATGAAGTCCACGCCCTCCTCGGCGTGCGCCTCCACCACCTCCAGAAAATCCCTCGCAGTGATGTCTGCAAGCTCCTTGCCGAGATAGTCGACGGCATCGTATATCGGAACGGTGCCGATCATCGCGGTAGATATGCCTATAAGCTCTCTGCGGAAGATGTTGGTTTTCCCATAGTTGCTCAGATCCATGATCGATTCGCACCCCAGTTCAAGCGCCAACCTCACCTTTTTCATCTCGACGGAGTAGTCCCTGCAATCCCCGGAGATGCCCAGGTTGACGTTGACCTTGGTCTTAAGCCCCTTCCCAACACCCTCGGGCGACAGGGCGATGTGGTTGACATTGGCTGGAATAGCCACGCTGCCTTCGGCCACCCTTTTGAGTATCAGCTCGACAGGGACGTTCTCCTTGGCTGCGACTGCGGACATCTCCCTGGTGGCACAGCCGCCTCTGGCAGCCTGCATCTGCGTCTTGAAGGTCATATCGCAAATCCTCCGTTCTAATAAAGTCTGTAAAAATGGTTAGTGGGACCGTGCCCGCGGCCTATCTCCGGGGCGTGCTCGATGGCGCTTGTGATGTATTCTTTGGCCAGCCGAACGGCTTCGTTGCCGGTATGCCCGTTGGCGAGATTGGACGCGATGGCGGACGAATAGGTACAGCCGGTACCATGGGTGTTTTTCGTGTCGATACGGGGCGCTGTAAAGCGGTAAAACCGCTCGCCGTCGAAAAGTATGTCGGTGGCGTCACCCTCTCTATGCCCGCCTTTGACCAGCGCCACGCGGCACCCCATTCGGTGAATGCGTCGCGCGGCCTCCTCCATGTCGGCCGATGTTCGGATACTCATTTCGGCCATCTTTTCGGCCTCGGGGATGTTGGGAGTAATGACGTCGGCCAGAGGCACTATCTCGGCGATCAGTGTATCGATGGAATCGGGATCCATGAGAGCACAGCCGTTTTTAGCGTACATCACCGGGTCCACAACTACGTTGGCGGGCTTCCATTCGCGCAGCTTGCGCGCCACTGCAAGCATCCCCTCACGGCGAGACAACATGCCGATTTTCACCGCATCAGGCCGGATGTCCTCGAACACCGCGTCGATTTGCTTCTCGATCATTTCGGGCCGCACATCCTGTATGTCTATAACCCTGACCGTGTTCTCCGCGACGACCGAGACTATCACTGTCATTCCGAAGACCCCGTGAGCCGAGAAGGTCTTAAGGTCGGCCTGGATTCCCGCTCCTCCGCTGCAATCGGAGCCCGCGATACTAAGCGCCTTTTTCATTGGAACACCTCCTGTTTCTTAGGTTTTCTCTTCATGACTATATCCCCCCCAAAAAAAGCGACGCCCCCCGGAGGGGAGCGCCTCTTGAAAAAAGAAGGAGCTCCCCGCTAGGAGAGCGCCTTGATCACCTTATGGATGATTTGCTTCCCTACGCCGGTCTTAACCAACAGGTTCAAAGGGTCAGGTTTTACCTTCTCAACTCCGATGCGAACGATGTCCGCACGGGGTCCCCCCGCAAACGAGTGCATATTCGGTTGTCGATGTGATGGAATACAAAAAGCCCTCCCGCATCAGGAGGGCCTCAAACATCATCTACATTTGATTGCTCCCTACGCCGGTCTTAACCGACAGGTTCAAAGGGTCAGGTTCTACCTTCTCAACTCCGAAGAGTCCCCCTGCGTTTTATTCAGTATAGCAAAGCCAACAGTCAATATCAAGAAACAATATTTGGAAAACCAAAGGAATAGAGGCCCGTTCAGAAGACACCGCCGGAACGGAGCAAAGCGACTAAGGGTGCTATCCCGCTCGCTAAAGCCGGCCTCTGCACTAGTCACGAGGCGCAGCGCCCAGCTTTGCATATTACCTCAAAACAATGGCGCGGTACGCAGTCTGTTGACGCGAGAAGTGCCCTGTTACGGAGTATAATAGTAATGTTTATGAGAAAATCAATAGAGAATTTCGGTTGCATGCATTTTGCCGTATTTATGACTAAAAACTGTTTTTCTGGCACAATGAGGGTACGTATTTTTTCTGAGCCCCGCCAGTCATATTTCCGGGGAGGAGTACTATGAAAGGAAGAGTGTTATGAGACAATGGAAAGGGACAACGTGGTATCTGTTTCTGCTTGCGGTGCTCATGCTGCCGATCTCCGGATGCTCCCAGACGAGCGGCACGGATAATTATAACGAAGCCCGCGCTATAGCCGAGGAAGCCTATATCTTCG
>JBAYOX010000034.1:0-11626 GCA_041678025.1 Aminobacteriaceae bacterium | reverse complement strand
TCTTTCCGCAGCCAGAGGGGCCCAGAAACGTCGCCATCTCACCTGGCTCGACTTTAAGCGAGACCGAGTCTACCGCCAATATTTCTTCTTTGTCCCTTCGAAACGTCTTTGAGACGTCCAACAGCTCAAGAGCTACTGCCATTGACCCGTTCCTCCTCCTCCGGAGATTCGCCCGGCGGCGAGGCGTGTCAACCATGCCAGAAGGGCGGCCGCGATATAGACTATAAGTATTAGAGTCACGGAGAAGGCACAGGCCTGTGCGAACTGCAACTCCGTCATGCATTCAAGTATGCGCGTGGTCAGAAGGGTCCATCTCACCGAGACCAGAAAGACAGTGGCGCTTATCGCCGTCATGGAGTAGATGAACAGGTAGCGCATCCCAACCAACACGGCCGGGATTATCAGCGGCACGGTCACGCGGAAGAACGTCCGGGCCGAGCCCGCTCCCAGGCTTGCGGAGGCCTCCTCGATCGACGGGTCTATCTGATGAAGCGAGGCTATCACCGCCCTTATGCCGGCTGAGTGGTAGCGGAATATGTATGCCGCCACAAGTATGGTCAAAGTCCCCGTGAGAAGCAGGGGGCGCTGGTTGAAGGCGATGATGTACGCGATGCCGACTACGGTGCCGGGGAGTGCGTAGTTGAACATCGAGACGAACTCCATCGCGCGGTTACCAAAAAACCGTCCCCGCTGAACCAGATATCCCGTGAGCACGGCGAGAAGCCCGCCGAGGGGAGTGACCACCGCAGCTATTATAAGGGTGTCGACTATTGCTTTTTTGCCGTGGGTGAAGACGTAGCGGAAGTTCTCCAGGGTCAGAGTGTTGTCCACGCCCCAGACCTTCACTACAGCACCCCAGAGTATGAGGGAGTACAGATACAGGATGAAGGCGGTAAGGGAGAGGCATACAGCGAGGACGATCCGCTCGGTCGCCTTCCCCTTGCTCTTGAAATCCGATCTGCTCCCTGCTCTGCCCGACACCGTTACATAGCTCTTTCTCCCTACCCAGAAGCGCTGCAGAAAGTAGACCGCCAGCGCCGGGAAGAGCAGCAGAAAGGAGAGGGAAGCGCCGCCGCGCAGGTCATACATGCCTGTGATCTGAAGATATGCCTGAGTAGGAAGGATGGGAAAGTTGTGTCCACCGAGCACCAGGGGGGTGGCGAAGTCAGCCAGGGAGCTGGCGAACAGCAGAAGTATGGAGTTAGCGATTCCCGGAATCGAGAGCGGCAGTGTGACAGTGCGGAACACTCGCCCGGAAGACGCGCCTAGAGAGAGCCCTGCGTCCTCCAGGTTCGGGTCCATTGCCGAAAGCACGGCGGCCAGAGTCAAAAAGGAGACGGGGAAGTAGGTGAGTGTCTCCGACAACCACGTGCCCCAGAATCCGTAGAAGTTGAAGCTGCCCAGGCCCAGCAGATTCAGCAGGATGCCGTTCGGCCCGAGAGACAGGGTGAGTGCTATGCTGCTTGTGAACGGCGGCGATATAAGGGGAAGAGTGGTCACACCCCCGATGAACCACTTCATCCAGGAAGGCATGGAGATACGGGTGACGGCGAAGGCGTACAGGTATCCCAGAAAAGTACCCGACGCAGAGACTGCCGTCGCGAGCCAGATGCTGTTAAGGAAGGCCCTTCGGAAGTACCAGCCCTCGAGAATCGCGGCGAGGTTTGAGAAAGAGATTCGCCCGTCTACAACGAACGCAGTCAGAAACAGCCTCAGCGCCGGGTAGAGCACGAAGACGGCCAGCGAGAGCCATATTGCCGCCAGTGCGGGGAAAAGTGCAGGGTCGCGCTTCAGCGCGGGTGCGCACGACCGCACTGGCGGCGCGGAGTTATTCTTCATTGTTGCGGCCTCCTTGAAGGGCCAGACGGGACGGATGCCGCTAAGCCGCTGCGCGCCGGGCCGCTCTTCGCTCCCTGACGTTCCAGTAGACCGAGTAGACCGCCGGGATGACCAGCAGGGCGATTATTCCACCCGCGATCAGGCCTCCTATGGCGACGAACGCTATTGGCTGGCGGAAGACCCCGCCGTCCCCCGTGCCTACCGCGAGAGGCACCATCGAGATGACCGCGGTGGCTATGGCCATGAAGAGCATCCTGAGGCGTATCTCGCATGCCTTCTGGACTGCCACCGCCCCCGGTTCGCCCTCTTCTTTTCGCCTTATCTCGGCGTAGTCGATTACTACTATGGAGTTGTTGACCACTAGGCCTACCAGCATTATCAGTCCGATAAGGGCGAACATCGACACCGACACCCCGGCCATGAGCATTATCGGGATGACCCCCAGCGCCGCCAGCGGCACGGAGAGGGTAATGACGAAGGCGTAGAACCACGACTCTAGTATCGCCGCGATGATGATGAAAGTCAAAGCTATGGCGATGACAAGCGCCTTCCCCAACTCGGCGAAGTTCTCCGCCATGTATTCCGCCTCCCCGCCGTACTTTATCTCGTAACCCGGCGGCAGTTCCAGCCCCGCTATCGCCTGCCTGCTCTTCTCTATCGCCTCTCCGGTCGAGATATAGCGGGCATCGGCTTCCACTGTCACCGCCTTGCGGCGGTCCTTTCGCACGATCTCGGTCGGGCCATCGCGCCACTGAACGTCGGCGAACTCCTTCAGGGGGACCAGCCCGTACTCGGTCATTATGGGCAGCTCCGTCACTTTGAAGATGTCCTTGGCGTGCTCGGGATTTATCCTGGCCTTTATGTCGTACTCGTAACCATCCTGGCGAAACTTGCCGGCGTCCATCCCGACCAGGTATCCGTAGATGACCTGGGACAGTGTGGTCATATTGATCCCGAACTGAGAGAGGCGCCAGCGCACGGGCAGAATCTGCAGCTCCGGCTTCCCCATCTCAACGTCAATCCCCACGTCGATTATCCCCGGAATACGGGATATAATGCCCTTGACCTGCTGTGCTATCCCGTAGAGGATCTCAAGCTCCTCTCCGTTGATGATTATGTTGATAGGCTTACCTCCGCCCATCCCCTTGCGGTATCCGCTCACCGTGGCTTCCACTCCCGGCATCGCGTTGACGAAGGGGCGCAGACCATCCGACATCTCGACCGTCGACGGGCGCTCCACATCGTCTTTGAAGTACGCCTCTATGGACGCCTTGTGCGTGCCCTGATTCCTGCCTGAAGCTCCCACGGTGGAGACGACGAACTCCACACCCGGAAGAGTGCTCATTCGCTCCTCTATCTCTCTGGCCCGAGCCTGAGTCTCCTGGACCGGCGTGTTGCTGGGCAGGGTGATGTCGACCGCCATCGCTCCGCTGTCGGTGCGCGGCATGAACTCCATCCCGAGAAGTCCTCCAGCCTTGAACACACCGAAGGTAAGGGCAATGAACAGCAGTATGGTCACCAGAGGGCGGCGCAGGGCGGCCCTCAAAAGGAAGATGAACAGCCCTTCGAAACCGCCGTAGACCCAGTCCCACCAGCCGCACAGGACACGTCCCAGGCGCGGGATGCCTGAATCCGGCTTGAATCGTGCCGCCATCGACGGAGTCAGGGTGAGAGACACCCACAGAGAGAATAAAGTCGCGTAGACAATGGTCATGGCGTACTGCACCAGGAACTGCCCCGCTATTCCGGTCATTATGGCCACGGGAAGGAAAACGCCCAGGTTGGTCGCGGTACCGGCTATAACAGAGATGGAGATCTCGACGGTCCCCTTCTCCGCGGCCTCCTCGGGGGAGTAGCCCATGTCCCTGTACCTGAAGATGTTCTCTATTATCAGAATAGCGTTGTTGACCAGCACTCCCATCGAGATGGCCAGCCCCAAAGAGCTCATGATATTCATTGAGTAGCCGTGCATGACCATAGGGGTGAAAGTGGCGAAGAGTGCCACCGGCATGGCTATGCCCACTATGAATGTCGCGGAGAAGCGCTTCAGGAAGAGGTAGAGAACCACCGACGTGAGCAGTATTCCAAAGGCCATGTCGCGCAGTACGTTCGTGACCGTCGACTCCACGAAGAGCGAGTCGTCGTAGGCGATCTCCGCAGAGAAATCGGGCATCGTCTTGAGCAGCTTGTCCAGCTCTTTTCTGAGCATTTTTCCGGCCTTCACCACGTCCGAGTTCGGCCTTGGGCTGACGCGAAGCTGCACCACCGACTGACCGTTCACTCGTGCGATGGAGCGCACGTCCTCCTCGCCGTCCTCGATGCGTCCTAGGTCACGAAGTCGTACGGGATTGCCCGATGGAGTCGGGATCATGATGTTCTCCAGATCCTCGACCTTGTTGAATTCCCCCACCAGGCGCAACCAGGTCTCGTCCTTCTCCTGAGTGATGTACCCGGACGGGTTTGTCACGTTGTTCGCGGCGATCACAGCCGCAAGGGTCTGGATGTTGACCCTGTGCTCGCTAAGCGAGACCGGGTCGAGCAGTACACGTACCTGGCGCACCCGCCCTCCGGTGACTTCGGCGCGCCCTACTCCCTCTACCCGCGACAGAATAGGAACTATAGTGTCCTCGATTACCTTTCGCGCTTCCTTCTCGGGCAAAGAGCTGGTGAAAGACGCTATCAGGAAGGGGAACGCGTTGATGTCGACCTTGCTGAAGATGGGCTCCTCGACGGCCGTCGGCAGCTTGTTCCTGGCCCCCTTCACCTTGTTCGATATATCGACGAGGGCCAGGTCGACATCGACCTCCACCTTCATCTCAAGCAGAACTATGGACATGCCTTCGGCGGAGTAGCTCGTAATCTTGTCAAGTCCCTCAAGGTCGGCTATCGCGTCCTCGATCGGCTTGGTCACCAGCTGTTCTATCTCGTTAGGGCTTGCCCCTCTGTAGACGGCGCGAACAAGAATTATGGGTATGTCAACCTTGGGGAGCAGGGCCACAGGGATCTTGTTGTAGCTGCTGATGCCAAGCAGCAGGAAGACGAAGACCATCGCCCAGGTGAAGACCGGGCGCTTGATGCTGAAGCGGATAAGCCCTCTCATGACCGATTTTCAACCGACTCTTCGGTAATCTCCGCAGGCGCCTCCTCCTGTGCCTCGTCCCCGCCGACCTTCACAAGAGCACCGTCGGAGAGCATATTCCTCCCTCTGACCACCAGAAGTTCGCCCCCCTCAAGCCCCTCAAGCACCGCTACAGAGCCGTTCTGACCCTCGCCTGTGACTATCTCCCTGAGCTTTGCCCTGTCGCCCTCGACGACGTAAACAGTGGCCTTGTCCTCCCGCCTTTGTACCACGTCGGAAGGGATCACAACAAGATCTTTTTGCCTATCGACGAGGAATCTGGCCTCAACGTGAGTCCCCGGCAGGACCTCAAGTCCGTTCAGAGCGACCACCACGGCGTACAGCCCCGATCCGGCGGCGGCCTCCGGGCTTATCCTGCGGATGGCGCCCATTGATGATACAGCGTCGGATACGACCTCGACCGGCGTGTCCAACCCAAGGCTCATAATATCCCTTCTCGACACCATTATCTCGGCCTCAAGGTCCTTCAGGTCAATAACGGTAAGAAGCGGTTTGTTCTCTCCCGCCACCTCGCCCGGCTCTATCAGGCGGGAGGCTACTATGCCGTCTATGCTCGCCTTGAGCTGTGTGCGGGAGACGGTTGAACGAGAGGCCTGAAGCTTCGCCTCTTCCCCCTTCATGCGTGAATGAGCCTGCTCGACCTGGGACTGGGAGACACCGCCTGACTTTTGGAGCTCGGACAGACGCTTGTACTCCCTGACCGAGTCCTCGTAGCTGGAGCGAAGGGCCGCCTCAAGGGCCCGCTGGTCCTGGGACGAGAGGGTGAGCAGGACCTGCCCCGTCTTCACCCTGTCTCCAACCCTGACGTTTACCTCCTGGACAATCTCCTTGACGTAGGAGGAGACGACCTGGCTCCGTCCCGCCTTCGCCTGCCCGTAGTAGCTTCGCCACACTTCCCAGTCGCGCCGCTCGATTTTCTCGACGTCCACCGGTATGGCCGGCTCTTTTTCGTTCTCAAGGGCTGCGGTGTTTGCGGCGGCGGCCTCTAGCCTCGCTTGGATTCGAAAGACCATGAGGACCCCTCCGGCACAGATAAGTACCACCCAAAACAGAACATTCAACCTGGAAAAGAAACTCTTCAGCATTTGCCACCACAACCCTTTCAAAAACGATAGTAAACTCGCAATACCGAGCCTCTCAGCCGATAAACGAGCGCTTTGCGCTAGTTTACGGAGACAGAATCCTTCTGTACATATTTATGGCGAATCTCACGAAGTCCTTTGTATCAACGGTCTTCGGGTCGCTTCTATACATATCGAAAAACCACGAATCCATGGCGACTCCGACGGCATGAAGGATGCCGGAAAGGAACTCCGCCGGCAGGTCCGAACGCAGGGCTCCAATCTCCTGCCCTTTTCTTATTGCCGTGCGCGTCCAACGGTCGGCCCTGCGAAGAGGTTCGAAGGCCTCTACTCCGTCCATCCTTAACGGTTCCACCAGGATACGCGCTACCTCGATCAACTGCATATTTGAGACCGCAAACCCCAGCGCCCTCTCGTAGTAAGCCCCGCACACATCCCAGAAGACATCGGCATCGTCCGGTAGCTTCAACTTGCCGACGGCCATCAGAAAGCGTCGCTCGACCTCCTCCAAGACTACGCTGTACAGGCTCTCTTTGTTCTCGTAGTAGTAGTAAACGGCTCCTTTGCTAAGGCCTGATCGCTCGATTATCCTGTTGTACGAGGCCCCCTCGATGCCGTTCGCCGCGATCTCCTCGATTGCCGCCTCTATGAGGTTACGTTTTTTCTCTTCGTCCAGCTTTCTGGAACGCCCCCTCACGTCGCACCTCCCAACCCAGTTGAACAAAATACGACTGACAGGTTAGACCATCCGGTCTGTTTTGTCAATAGGGCATTCGACAGGGTTTAATCAGCCGTAAAAGCCAGCCGGTCAATGCGGTCTATAAGGAGCTTTCCGGGCGCATGGCCCGGCAGGTCCGATCCGAGGTCAAGTGTAGTTATCACGGTCCTGCCAATTACATACCGCCCCTCGGTGCCGTCATGCTCGGTGCGTATGCCCCACATGTTGTGCATTACGAGCGGCTCCCCCCTCCACGTCCCGACGTACAACATGATATGTCCCGGAAGCCCGACCAGCGTGAGAAAGGGGACGCCCTCGCGCTTCAGCAGGTCCTTCTTCTCATCGTTGGTCATGCCCTCGAGGTTGATGGATCTTCCGCCGTTCGCCTGCGCGCGAGAGTTTCGCGGAAGCCATACCCCGAAGGGAAGCAGAATATCCCTCGTCATTGCGCTGCAGTCACGGTTTCCGAGGAAGCCTCCCCAGCCGTACAGCTCTCCGAACAGCTCCTCCGCGACGGCCGCCAAGGACCAGGGCGACGGCGCAAGCGGCGCAGGAACGGCCTCGGAGGCCGAAACCCTGACGGTGCGTTCGATCAAGCCTCCGTCCCGTCCCCGAACGGGCGCTACCAGGAGATGCTCCACGATGCCTCGGAGGGAAAGGGGCAGCATCGCGCCTACCTTCGCACGAAACAGGGAGCCTGTTTCATCGCGCAAGAGCGCGTTCTCGCGCACCACCACAGCGAGTGGGAGCGACATCCACCTGGCCTCCGCCGCCTCGTCGACGAAGGCCAAATCCCTAGTCTCCATCCATCCCGAGGCACAGGACGTGTCGCACCACGCCCACAGGCCGTCCATGGACAGGTGCGAGACGAAGAGCGGCTCGCCCGGATGCACGGCGCTGTTCTGCAGGTAGTCGAACGGGTAGCCTTCGCCCGCCAGGGCGGGAGATCGGAAGGCCGGAGCCTGCGTCGGCATCAGGCGCAGGGATGTCGGACGCACGCTGAGCGCGTGGCTGTTCAACTCCCCTGCGGCGTCGACCCTCGCCTGACGCCGCTGCTCCTCGACCCACGAGGAGGAGCGCGGCAGGAGGTTCTCGCCGAACACGTTCTTGCCGTAAGCATCGAACACCCACTCCAGGATCTTCACCGCGTCACGCGGTGCCGCCTGCCGCCACGGCGAGTAGAAACGTTCCTTAAGCTCGCGGTACAGCTCTCCCTGGCGCTCCTTGGAGACCAACGGCTCGTCGGCGAGAGAGGCCGCGTGGAACATCGGGGACTGGGGCACTGAAAGCCCATCAAGCCCCGAAGAGGGCGCCGCGAACACGACCAGCATCACAAGCGCCAACAGCGCGGGAATTACCGCCCTCGTGCGCGGCGAAGAGCTCGCGTCCACCGCCGTCCAACCCCAAGGTCCTCTAATACCATTTGTTCCCTTCAAGCTCCTCATGCCGGGCAGGCCTCTCTTTCAAATACTACTATGGCAAACTGTCGCATCGAATCCCGCAGCGACTATAGAGCCGCGAAGAACACAAGCACCGCCAGTTCCGTGATCTCGCAGAGCGCGCCGTACGAGTCCCCGGTCAGGCCGCCCAGCATTCGGCAGAGCCAGCGCGAGAGCAGGTACGCCAGGGCGGGTACCATGACGAGCAGCGGAAGTCCGCGCGCCCCCCCAAGCAGGAGTACCGCCCAAAAGGCCGCCAGGGAGGCAAGGGTGAGCTGATGACCTCTGCAGAGCGCCCGGAATGTATCCCCCATGCCACCGGGCCTGGCGGATGGAAAAAAGCGCATGCCGACGAGCATGCTCCACCTCCCCATCACCGGTGCCAACCAGAGAGTCTCCAGGCGTCCCCCGAATTCCGCCAACAGGACGGTCTTCAGAAGGAGCACGGACGCCAGCGAGATCCCGCCGAACGTGCCAAGACGGCTGTCCTTCATTATCGCGAGGCGTGACTCCCAGTCGTGACCTCCGCCTATTCCGTCGAAGGTGTCCGCAAGGCCGTCCAGGTGGAATCCCCTGGTGAGGAAGGCCCACAGTGCCACCACCGAGGCCGATGCAACCAGCGGGGAGAAGACCGGGAAAAACAGGAACCGCGCGGAGAAGTAGAGAATACCCCCTACAACCGCCCCTACCACTGGGAACCAGCCGCACACCTGGCTGTAGTCGTCCATCGAGGCGAATCGTCGCGGGCAGGGAAGGATGGTCAGGAAGCCGAGGGCCCCGAAAAAGTCGCCCAAATATCTCATGTCAGCCCTCGTCCACAAGCCCGCCGGGCTGCACCGGCCCTGATACCCCGGCGCTCTCGAACGTGGCCATCTCGTCCAAAACCTTCGCAGCGGCCTCGGCGATGGAAATCGCCAGCGCCGACCCGGTGCCCTCCCCGAGGCGCAGGCCAAGGTCGAGCAGCGGCCTGGCGCCCAGGTATTCGAACATATGTTCGTGTCCTATCTCCACGGACTTGTGCGAGTAGATCATGTACTCCCTGGCCAGGGGGCACAGCAGCGCTGCAATGATGGCGCCCGCGGTCGATATGAAACCATCCACCACCACGGGGAGCCCGAGCGATGCGGCACCCAGGATGGAGCCTGCTATGCCGCCAATCTCGAAACCGCCCACTTTGGACAGGACATCCAGGGCATCGGACGGATCCGGCCTGTTCAGCGCCAGAGAGGACTCGATGACCTCTATTTTGCGCTTCAGCCCCTCGTCGGTAAGCCCGGCTCCCCTGCCGGTCGCCAGAGGCACCGCCACACCGGTGACGGCGCAGGCGATGGCCGTGGAGGGCGTTGTGTTGCCTATGCCCATCTCGCCCGTGCCCAGTATATCCATACCCCTGCCAGCCTCCTCGAGCGCCGCCGCAATTCCGTTCTCTATCGAATGAAGCGCCTGTTCGCGGGTCATGGCGGGACCCCTGAGCATGCTCGCAGTTCCTCGGGCGACCTTGCGGATTTGAAGCCCCTCCGCGGGCTCGAAGTCGTGGTCGACTCCCATGTCGACCAGCACCACCCTGGCGCCGACGTGCCTGCCGAGTACGTTCACTCCGCCTCCGCCGCGGAGGAAGTTCAGCACCTGCTGCACGGTAACCTCCCTCGGGTAGAGGGCCACCCCGTCGTCAACCACCCCGTGGTCGCCGGCCATCGTCATGATGACCTTGTCCTTTATCCTCGGGCGAGGGGTGCGCATTATTCCGGCGAGCCTGATCGAAAGCTCCTCAAGCCGACCGAGGCTTCCCGCTGGCTTGGTCAGCTGATCCTGGCGGCGGCGGGCCGCCTCCATCGACTCCTCGCAGAGGGGGTGTACCGCGTCGATTGTGCGTTGAAGGAATGTCATAATGCCTCCTAAGGGGTTTTTTATAATTACGGTTATTTTATTCTCTGCGGCAGACCGGCGACGAGCAGCCAGACCTCATCTGCCTCGCGGGCAACGGCCTGGTTGGCCCAACCCAGTATGTCGCGGTAGAGCCTGCCGAGGCGGGAGGGCGGCACCACTCCCCAGCCAGTCTCGTTGGAAACGATAATAATGTCGGCCGACGATCGCCTGGCTGAATCAAGCAACTCCTCCACTATCTTCAGTGTCTCGTCGGAGGTCGCCTCATACCCCCTCTCGGGAGCCGCGAGGAGCAGGTTGCTCACCCACAGGCTCAGGCAGTCCAGCAGAGCGACGGTGCCCGGTGTCAGCCTCTCCAGCTCCTCGGCGACGGCGAAGGGTGCCTCCACTGTACTCCATGACGACGGCCTTCGCGAGCGGTGCCTGGCTATCCTGTCGTTCATTTCCGCGTCCTCGGGGCGGCATTCGCAGGTGGCAATATAGACGACTGTCCGGCCCTCCGCCTCCAACTCGAGAGCGCGCCTCTCCGCCCACGCGCTCTTGCCGCTTCGTGCGCCTCCGAGCACAAAAGCGATCTTTCCCATCAGCCTCTCCTTCGATACTCGGCAAGCCGGCTTGCCAGAAGCCGGTTCTCCGGCTCCGTCCGGACTCCGACCCTAACGTAGCCGGGCAGGCCGAACGATGCGCAGTCGCGGACCAGAATGCGGTCCCGCCATAGGAAGGCCTTCAGCGCATCCGTGTCACCGACTTTGAAGAGCACAAAGTTCGCGCCCGGCCTCAACGGCTCGTACCCCGCGGCTCGTATTCCGTCCGCCAACCCATCCGTCAGTTCTCGGATCTTACGCCACTGAGTCTCGTAGTACTCGCCCCTGCGCAGAGCCTCTACCCCTGACTCCTGGGCACATACGTTAACGCTCCACGGCGGCTGCAACGCAGCTAGGTGGCGGATCAGGACCCTGTCACCGGCGATGTACCCCAGCCTCAGGCCGGTCAGCCCGTAGTCCTTGGTCATGGAGCGCAGTATCAGCAGGTTCGGCGACGGCAGAAGGCGCGTAAGCGACGAGCCGAGGGGCGCGAAGTTCACATAGGCCTCGTCGATCAGCAGCAGTGCACCCTCCTCCTCGCAGGCTGAAAGCAGCGCTGACGCCTCGCCCTCCGAGGGAATTGCGCCGGTCGGGTTGTTCGGCGAGCAGACCCACACGACCGCAGGACGGCGCCCCCTCACGGCCGAAAGCAGCCTCTCCGACGGAAAGGAGAAAGCCTCCTCCTCAAGCGCCGGGATGGGGACGAACTCAGCCCCGGCCAGACGCGACGCCGCCTCGTACTCTCCGAAGGCGGGAGACGCGGCGAGGGCGACGCCGCCCCTGTCGCAGAAGGCGAAGGCCAGGAGGAAGATGGCCTGCGCCAGCCCGTTGGTGACCAGGATCTCCTCCTCCGACAGACCCGCAACCTCTGCGATTGCACGGCGAAGTTCTCCGGAGGATGAGTCGGGGTAGCGCCCCAGAGCCCCCCTTGTCACCGCTTT
>JBAYOX010000033.1:0-11771 GCA_041678025.1 Aminobacteriaceae bacterium | reverse complement strand
TGGCCTCCTCGGAGAGCACGTAAAGCGGAGTGCCGAAACGTCCGGCCAGTTCCGACACGTCCCATCCCCCAAAGACAAAACACCCCTGTTCGTTTATTTTAAGCCTTCCATGCAATTATTGCGCCCTCTTTCTCTTGTATTACAATAAAAAAAGCTCATCCCTATGAAGGGACGAGCTCAATGTCTCGCGGTACCACCCTGCTTGGGCGCGTCTCCGCACCCCGCTCTTGACGCTGTGACGGGCGTCTCACGTAGGTGTACTCCCGGCCGATAAGGACCGTTTCCACCTCCGCTCAGCGGTCTTTTCACCATCTGTCCCCGTCGTGGGCGCCTCTCAGCCTGCGAGCTCCCTTCTCTGGCGACGGTTTTCGACTTCGGCGTTCCGCATCATCGCGTTTCCCATTTTGACTCCCGGCATTATATCCGGTGACCCTGAAAACGTCAATCACCCAGGCCACCAAGCAAAGACTCCAGCAGCTCCGGGCGTTCCGGGCGCTCAAGCACCTCCTGAAGGACGGACGCTATAAAGGATGGGGATCCGACGTACTCAGCCGCGCCCAAGCGGACCGCCTCCCCTGGCATTCCCCATACGACGGAGCTCTCCTTGTCCTGAGCGAAGGTCACGGCCCCCAAATCGCGAAGCATCTTCATCTCGGCCGCCCCATCCTTCCCCATACCAGACAGCAGTATGGCGGCCATCCCCCCTCTGTAGACGGAGGCCATGCTGCGGAAGAGGCGCGAGACGGAGGGCCTTACCAGATGCTCCGGGGGTTCGTCCACCAGGATCAGCTCACCAACGCTGTTCACACAGAGGTGAAGATCCTCGGGCGCAATATAGACCACGCCGCTCTCCGGTCTCTGTCCGTCATGGGCGACCCTTACCGGAAGGGGCGTGGTCCTGTTCAGCCAATCCGCCAGCCCGTTGGTAAACCCCTTGGCCATATGCTGCACCACGAGAATCGGGTATGGAAAACCGGCGGGGAAGCTCTCGAGAAGCGCTGATATAGAGTTCGGGCCTCCCGTGGATGCCCCTACGGCCACCATCGACACGCGCCTTCTCCTGCCCTTCGGCGTGGGCGGGGGGATGTTGCCGTGCAGAATGTCCAGCAGAGCCTGTTCTCTGTCGAAGTGGTTCTTCCTTCGTTTAATGGGGCGGACGGTGAGTGTCGACGCCTCTTTTACTGTCCTTAAAAACTCCGAGGCGTAATCGCTATCGTCAAGGATCACGTCGGACGGCTTGCCGAGGATCGAGACGGCACCTGCGTCCATCGCCTCAAAGGTCTTTTCTATCTCTATCGGATCCCAGTGCGAGCTGACGATCACCACTGGTTTCGGGTTGGGGGACTCCATTATCCTGCGAGTAGTCTCGAAACCGTCCAAGCCGGGCATATGAATGTCCATGGTCACGACGTCAACTTCGTTCTCCTCAAGGAAGCGAAGCGCGGCCTCGCCGCTCTCCACGCTACCGACGACAAAAAGCTCGGGGTCATCGCTCAGAATCTTCTTAAGCAATCCCCGCAGCAGAGCGGAATCATCGACTATAAGAACTCTTGCCATTACTGGTTGCCCCCAGCCTAAAGAAGGCGGTGCAGAGCCTCGAGCAGGTTCTCGTGGTCAAAAGCGCTTTTCACCACATAGGAGTCGGCACCGGCCTCGGCTCCTTTATCCCTGTCCTCGTCCGACTCGAGGGAAGTTACCAAAAGCACAGGCAAATCTGCCGTTGCGGGATCAGAGCGGATCTTGACCGTAAGCTCAAGTCCGTTCATCCGGGGCATCTCAACGTCGGAGACTACGGCGTCTATCCCACCCAGCGTCAGATGCTCCCATGCCTCCACGCCATCCGCGGCCGTCCTTACGTCGAACCCGGCAGCGGAGAGGATATTCCGCAAAAGCGTGCGCGAGGTGATAGAATCCTCGACGACCAACACGACCTTTCGGCTTTTCTCCTCCTCTATCTCCGACACGAGTCGCCCTCTGTCACCCGTCCTCTGCAGGGAGTGAATAATATCCGCTGTGTTGAGAACCGACACCACCCTGCCGGATCCCAGGACGGTGGCGCCGGACACGTTTCTCACCCTGGCAAGCTGTCTGCCAAAGGGCTTCAGCAGGATCTCGCGCTCATCCATAATCCTGTCGACCACAAACGCCCCGCACGTCTTGCCTAACTCTATCACCACGTACGAGATCATCTCGCGCTGTTCAATAACAGCAGGCTCCTGCATCTCCAGTATATGCCCCAGCCTGGTCAGGGCAACCGGAGCATCCTCGATGGTAATGCTCTCTTTCCTGCCGATGCGCTTGATCTCTGAGGCCTCCACCCTGCCCACCCGCTTCAAGCTGGAGGAGGGGATGACGAACATCTTCCCCCACTCCTCTATCAGGACCCCACGGAAGGTCGCAAGAGCGAGGGGGAGAGTCAGCCTGAACGACGTCCCTTTGCCGGGCTTGGAATTGATGGAGATTTTCCCGCCGAGCGCCTCTACCCCCTCTCGGACTATCGCCATGCCAAGCCCCCGTCCGGAAACCCCCGTTACGGTTGAGCTGGTGGAAAAACCCGATCGGAAAATAAGTTCAAGTGCTGATGCGTCGTCAATGAGCTCCGCCTCGTCGGAGGACAGCAACCCTAGCCTGACGGCCTTTTGGCGCAGGACTTCAGGATTCAGTCCCTTGCCGTCGTCCCTGACAAATACCTCCACCCTGCCTCCGTCAGTCTGTGATATCGAGATGGTAACGCTACCGACCGGGGGTTTTCCTGCAGCCTGTCGTTCTTCGGGCCTCTCCAACCCGTGATCCACGCTGTTTCTCACAAGGTGAATGAGAGGATCCTTTACCCCCTCAAGTATTCGTTTGTCAACCTCTATGCTGTCGCCATGGATCGTGACCCCCGCCTCCTTGCGCAGATCGCGAGCCAGGTCTCGGACTATCTTGGGAAAAGACGACAGCAACGATGAGAAGGGAAGCATTGCCGCTGTCCTTGCATCCTCCATCAGGTCGTTGGTCACACCGCTTACCAGCCGCTGATCCGCCCTCAGGGAGTTCTCCATTGTGCGCAGTTTCTCGCGCATTTTACGAAGGCACTTCCTGCCAGTCCTAAAGAACTCGGACAGCTTCACAGAGGTTCTCTCCTCCCCCTTCCCATCTCGCCTGAGCAGGGAGAGGGCGTGTTCCCACTCCCTCTCCAGTTCAGATTCAAGGCCGATGAGCTCGTGAACGTCCTCGATGCGGACAGACAGCACCAGATTGACCGTCAGAAGTTCCTGTGTCTTTAGGAGGAGAGAGTCCAGCTTCGAGGCGGCCACACGGACGGTATCGTGAACCGCGCCCCTGGACTGTTCGACGGTCTGTGGCTGGGGTTTTACGGGCTGTACCTCCGTGTCACCCCCTGAAACCTTTGACTGCTTGGGTTCCACCGTCGAAACCGTTTCAACCGCAGGCCTTGCGGTTCTCTCGCGAGGGACGACGGGTTTACCGGCGGCCCTCTGTTTTGCGTCGCCGGAGGGGGCGGACACAGCGGGAAGCAGCGCTTCGATCTCGCGCACGAGCCCCTCGATCTCCTCTCCGTTGCTCTCGTCCAGGGAGGATACCATGCGGGCAAGTACGTCGGTCGCACGTTGAAGGACGTCGTACCCCTCGCATTCCAGCTCGAGGACACCGTTTTTTATCCTGGAGAAAACGCTCTCAACAACCTGACAGACCGAGGATATGCCGGGCAACATCACGGCCTGTGATGCGCCCTTAAGGCTGTGCGCTGCACGGAACAGCTCCTCCACACGCTGGGGGGAGGAGCTCGGGTTTTTTTCGAGCTCCAGCAGTCCGGACACGAGGGTTTGAATGTACTCCTCCGCCTCCGGTATGTACTCCTTGCGAAGCTCCTGAAAAAAATCCTTGTCTATTGGACTCATGGGCCCGGGTCAGAACCTTATCACGTCAGATCAGGTAGCCTTCGACTAGGATGGAGAGCTTCTGTCCCATCTCCCGAAGGCCCGCCGAAGCCGACTCCAGCTCCTTCATCCTGACCACGTTGTGCTCGCCTCCGGCCTTTATGCTCTCCATGGCCTGGGTAACCTGGTCGATCCCCGCCAGCAGCTCATTGTTCGCTGCGGCTATCTGTGCGGCGGATTGAGCGGACTCGACGAAGTTACTCGTTATCTTCTGCAGAAGTTCCTTTGATGGAGCGGCGTCCTTCGCCCCCTCCTCAACCGCCTTGGACCCCTGTTCTATGGCCATCACCGAGGCGCTGGTCGCCTTCTGAATATCGCGTAGAATGCGCTGCACCTCTTTTGCCGACTGTTTGGACTGCTCCGCCAGGCTTTTTATCTCCTGTGCCACCACGGAGAAGCCGCGCCCCTGCTCCCCGGCCTTGGCAGCCTCGACTGCCGCGTTGATGGCCAGCAGGTTCGACTGCTCGGCGAGGTCCTCCACTGTCTCGGTGATCTCTCCTACCTCCTGGCTCTGCTCGCTGAGCTGGATTATCGTCTCGGCAATCGACGTCATCTTGTCGCGAATGAGCTTTATTCCATTGAACAGGGTCTCGGTCGATACCTTACCTCTCTGCATCTCCTGCAGCCCCTGCTGCGCGCTCTCCGCGACCTTGCTGCTCCTCTTGCTTGTTACCTCGGCGGTCGTTCGGACCTCTTCAATGGTCGCCGACGTCTCAACCACCGCCGCGCCGGCCTCCTGAGCCGCCGCAGTCACGGATGACACCGACTCGGATATCTCGAATGTCGCCCTGGAGAGGGCCACCGCCATATCCTTCATTGATGTGATCTGCTCCCTGAGGCTGTTCTTCAGCTCCTGCACCGCCCTCGCAAGATCTCCGAGCTCGTCCCCTCGCTTTAAGACCTCTTGGGGTATATCCATTCGCAGGTCGCCATCCCTCAGACGAACAAGAAGGGCGACAGCCACGCTTATCGGCCTTATTATGCTCCGTGTTATCCCGACCGTGATCAGGATGGTGATGAACACGCCCAGAAACATCGTCACGAAGGCAAGGTTCTTAGAGAACTCCGCCGTCTTCAGCCCCTCCCCGGCGATTATATCCGTCTGCCTGTTGTTGTCGTAGGTCAGAAGCAGAAACATGTCCCCCATGGTGTCGGAGGCGATTATGAGGTTCTTCAACTGCTCCTGGCTCTCCTTGAACAGCGCGGCCTTGCGCTCTTCGGAGTCAGCGTTGACAATCTGAACCAGAAGCTCGGTAAATTTGTTGTTAGTCTCGAGCCACTTCCCGTACTGGACCCTGAGGTCCTTCATAAGCCTCTCCTCTTTATCGGAGTAACGAGGAGACCTGGCGAGATCGTCCCAGCTTTTCTGGACCCTGTTCAAGCTCGCCCTGCGCCTTTCTATGATGTGCCCCAGCTCCTTGTCGCGGTCGGGCCTGTCCTTCGCCAGCAGGGCCTCGTAGGCCAGGGCCCTCACCCCCATGCGCTCGTAGTTAAGGGTCGCCAGATAACGCAGGTCGTTGAAACGATTCGAGGCGATGATTTTGATGAGATTTGAAAGACGATTCGCTCCCATTGTTCCGGTCAGGCCAAGAAGGACGGCGATCAGCACAACCGCGCTAAAACCGAATGCCAGTTTATTTTCGATGCTATCAATCTTCGCTTTTCTCATGAATGATACCTCCCCGGATTTATACTCTCTCGTCGACAATCAACGAATCGTCCCGCAACATTCTCTCCCCGTCCAGGACTATGGCGCCCCCGCTCTCCAAGCCTATCACATAGGCCGCACAGGCACCAACCATAGCCGGTAGAGGGGGGCTTATATCCTTGAACGCTATCGTGCGCATCCCCTCGAGAGAGTCGACTACGGCCCCGATCTCCGCATCTCCCGACCGCAGAATAATAACCCGCCTTTCCTGGGGGCTGTCGCTCGCCGGAAACCCGAACAGGCGCTTCAGGTCGAAGACCGCGACTATTCGCCCTCGAAGGTTGACCATCCCTGCAACATGAGAGGGGGTACAGGGTACGATGGACGGCTCACCCGATCGAAGCACCTCTCCGACGTGAGTCGAGGCGACCACGAAGCGCTCCGTTCCCAGACCGAACTCCACGACCTCTATAAGGTCCTTGCGCTCGGCCCAGTCGGAAACGGGCTCTCTGGCCAGCCTCTCCGCCCTCCTCTTCAGGATCAGGTCCATCCGCTCATCGACAGCGGAGTTCTCAATAGGCTCCACTTAAGCATTCACCCCCCTCTGAATTGAGAGTATGCCCAAAAACAACGTCCGTCAAGGCCTTTTCATTCCCCTGACGGTCTGTAAAAGCTCCCCGGCGCTGACTCCGTCCCCTCCTCTGATAATCTGTTCGTATGGGAGAGACGATAGTATCTCCTCGGCGTTTCTGAAATGTCGGTTCGCCTCATCGATCTTTCTCGCTCTGAGGGCAAAACCTCCCAGGCCGTAGTGAGCCATGGCGAAGTCCGGCGCCAGGTAGATCGCCCTTCTGAGCGAGGCAACCGCCTCCCTCTCATCTCCGAGCTCGGAGGCTATCAGCCCCGCAAGATAGAAGGGCTCGGCCGCCATCCTGTCCAGCTCCATGCTTCTCCGCACCCATATGGACGCGTCCTCCAGCTGACCAATATTCGCCAGGGCTCTGGCATTTTTCAAGCAGTCCTCCAGAGAGAAAGTCCCCTCAACATCGACCGCCTGCAAGCAGGCTCCCGTTTGTGCTGCTTCAGACATGCCCGCGGCGGAGGGGAGAAAGCACTCCTCCTCCTGCTCCAGACACATTTCATAGGACTCGAACTCATCGCTCTCGCCCCTGATCAGGCAGCCCTCTTCCAGCCCTTCGCCGACCATGACCTTCCTGTACAGGGTCGCACCATCGTAGCAAGCGGGAGAAAAGAAAGGCGACAGAGAGTCGTATGACTCGCATGGCGCGAGGATCAGCCAGCCGTCCTGCGCCAGCGTCGAATGGAAACGCCTCAGCACAGCGCTTATCTGCTCCTCGGAGAAGTAGATAAGCACGTTCCTGCAGAAGATGACGTCCGGTGGAGAATCGTCGCTCCAGAGGGGCCAGTCCTCCTCCGCCAGGTTCAGCCAGGAAAAGGAGACTCCTCTGCGCAGGGAGGGTTTGACAGACCTTCGGTCACCTTCTGCGGAGTCGAAGAAGGTCATAACACTCCTCTCGTCGACCCCTCTGAAGGACCAGGCTGAATACAGGCCGCTGCGTGCTTTCTCAAGAGAGCGATGGTTAATATCAGTCCCAAGCACCGAGAAATCTACCCCGGTATCCTCGGGGAACAGCCTGTGCAGGATAAACCCGATGGAGTACGCCTCCTCCCCTGTACTGCACCCGGCGCACCATATCCTGATCGAGTTCCTCTCCTCATCGGACTTATAAGCCTGTAGCACGACCTCTTCAAAGGCACGCAACACCCTGGGTTCGCGAAAAAAATATGTCTCACCCACGGTTATTCTCTCCGCCAGGGCTCTGACAACCGGATCCGACAGCCCCTCCCCGGCTATTTCTCGCGCAAACTCCGCAGGGGGTTCATTCAAATGGGCGGCGACAGACTGAACCGCCAGCCACAGATCTTGATCGCTTTTTTTTGAAAGGGCGATTCCCATCTTCCCCTCTGCCGATATGGCAATACGGCGAAGGACCGGCTCGATACCGTAGGGAACCTCCAGAGCATGCACTCTCGTCACGATAACGCACCTTCCCCTGAGTGGTTCAGGCGATCGACTCTTTCGCGAAGGTCTTTGGAAACTGAAAACAGCGAGTCGGAGGTCCTTATAAACACAATCCGCTCGTCGTCGTTTAGCAATCCGGCGTACTGTTCATCCATAGCACCCGGCGGGGAGACTCTCTCCACCGACACGGGGAATACCCCTTCTACCCTCTCAACAAGAAAAGCGTAAAGCCCGGACCTCTCCTCCTCGCCGGAAGGCTCCTGGCTGACGAGGATGATATAGTCGCTGGTAAGAACTCTGCGAAAGGGCAACCCGAATCTCACCCGAAGGTCCAGGACGGGGACAAGCCTGCCGCCGTAGTTGATCACACCGCGAAGAAACTCGGGCGAATCCGGAAGTGCGATGATCTCCACTGCGGCGATCACCCGCTCCACTTCCCCCGCCGGAAGGGCGAAGCGCTTCTCTCCGACTGTGAAAAGCAGATAAAGAGCTTTTTTCTTATCCGTCGCCTCCATCTTACCACCCTTCCAGCTCCGGGCCTCTGTGATAGAATACGCCCCGAGGCGCTTCCTCAGAGAAATTATAGCAGTCTTTTGAAAAAGGGGGGAATAATCTTCGGTAAAAAGGTATTGACAGGACTGTAAGAGCGTGATAATGTCGCCCCATGAGAAAAAGAGCGCAGTCATTCGACAGGAATTTTGTTATGATAAACGTGTGGTGGTGGTGGCCCTAGGGTCCCGCCGCCTTTGACCTGTATTTCAGGGGCCGCGGGAGAGATATTTCCTGCGGCCCCTTTTTTATGCTTGTAAAGGGCCGTCGTAGACGCGGCCCTTTTTTGTTTTTTACAAAAATGGACTGTCAGACTTAATATCGAGGAGGAAAAGGAAATGACACAGGCGGGAATTGGACAGACGAAGCGCGGATACTACGGGGATTACGGCGGTAGGTTCGTGCCGGAGGGCCTAGTGGGGCTACTTGAGGAGCTGGAGAGGGCTTTCGACGACGCGATTGCCGACAGGGACTTCCAGAAGGAGCTGGACAGGCTGCTCGTCGAGTACGTCGGCAGGCCGTCGTCGATAACAGAGTGCGTCAACCTCTCCGGGGAGCTCGGCGGCGGCCGCCTCTTCCTGAAGAGAGAGGATCTGAACCACACAGGCGCGCATAAGATCAACAACGCCCTCGGACAGGCCCTGCTGGCCAAAAGAATGGGCAAAAGCCGCCTGATCGCCGAGACAGGCGCGGGCATGCACGGCACGGCCAGCGCGACGGCCGCGGCCCTTATGGGAATGGAGTGCACGGTCTACATGGGCGCGGTCGACGTGGAGAGGCAGGCCCCGAACGTATCGAGGATGAAGGCGCTCGGTACAAAGGTACAGCCTGTGCACGACGGTCAGGCCACTCTGAAGGAGGCGGTAGACGCCGCGCTTAACGCCTGGATTGAGGATCTGGGTGCCTTCTACCTTCTGGGATCGGCGGTCGGCCCCTGCCCCTACCCGGAGATAGTCAGGTACTTCCAGAGCGTGATAGGGCGCGAGGCAAGAGCGCAGATACTGGAGCGGGAGGGCCGCCTGCCCGATGAGGTAGTCGCCTGCGTCGGTGGGGGGAGCAACGCCATAGGCATCTTCTCCGGCTTCCTGAACGACACCGAGGTAGCGATCACAGGAGTCGAGCCGGCGGGCAAAGGGCTGCAGTTCGGCATAGGCGCCCACGCTGCCACCCTCTGCGCTGGAACTCCAGGGGTCGTCCACGGTTTCAACACCTACGTCCTCTTCGACGAGAAGGGAGATCCCGCTCCCGTCCACTCGGTCGCGGCAGGCCTTGACTACCCCGGCGTCGGCCCGGAGCACTCATACCTGAAGGACACCGGCAGAGCGCAGTACATCTCCGTGACGGACAGAGAGGCGCTGGACGCCTTCTCCCTCCTGAGCCGGAAAGAGGGGATAATCCCCGCTGTGGAGAGCAGTCATGCCCTCGCCTACGCGATCAAACGCCTTCCTAAGATGAAGAAGGACCAGATTCTCCTGGTCAACCTCTCAGGCCGAGGCGACAAGGACCTGGATACTGTACTCCCGCTGCTGGGACTGTAGCCGTACGACGCGGCCGGACGCGTAGAAAAATGCATCCGGCCGCGCTTTTACCTCCCACAAAAACACCCCTTCGAAAATATTACGCAAAAAAGTGAATATCATGGTACTATAGCGGCATTTCAGACCCGTATCAGACTGCAAGGCCCTGCAAGGAAGGGCTATCGACCGTTAGGGGATACCCGATCAAACGGATCGGAAGCTGCTTGTTTTTAGAAAGAGGGTGTTGAGATGTACGCATACGGATTGATCATGACGTTGTTCTTGTTTCTGCTCCCCGGAGGCGAGTTTTACGCTACGCTCCCGGCGATTCTTGGTAGTTTGACCGTGGGGGAGACAGCCGAGATAGTTGAACATCTATTCAGAGAGCGGCTGTTCGAGCTTAATGAGCTGGTCGTTGATCATAGCTCAAACACTCCTGGCAAGGTATTGACAGGCATTACAACGGGTGGCTTCGACTCGTTGGAGCTAACTCTTGAGGACAGGGCTCATATGGGGGACATGAACGCTCAGAACGACTTGGCCCTCCAGTATGACTTGGGCAAAGAAAGGCCACAGGACTACACAGAGGCGGTCAAATGGTACAAGATGGCCGCTGACCAAGGGCTCGCCGTAGCCCAGGGCAACCTCGCCTGGATGTATGAGAGCGGCAGAGGAGTCCCGGTCGACAAGGCCCGCGCCGCCGAGCTCTACAGAAAGGCCGCTGACCAGGGACTGCCCCGCGCCCAGAATAACCTCGGGGTGTTGTACGAACGCGGAGAAGGGGTCGCACAGGACGACAGGGAGGCGATCAATCTATACAGAAAGGCCGCCAATCAGGGAGACAGGAACGGCCAGACGAACCTTGGACGGATGTACTATTACGGAAGAGGAGTTACAAAGAACTACAATAAAGCGGCAGAGTGGTATTTAAAGGCCGCTGAATCCGGCTCCGCAAACGCTCAGAACTACTTGGGTCTGATGTACGAAGAGGGGCTGGGAGTCGTGAAGAGCGACCGAAAGGCCGCCGAGTGGTACAGAAAGAGCGCCGAACAGGGGAACTCGTATGCCCAGACAAACCTTGCCTGGCTCTACCAGAACGGCAAGGGGGTCCCCCGTGACGACGCTGAGGCTGTCAGGTGGTACAGAAGCGCGGCGGAGCAGGGGAACTCGCGGGCACAGACCAACCTCGGCTGGATGTACGAGAATGGAAGAGGAGTGGAACAGAGCGATACCGAGGCGTTCAGGTGGTACAGTAGCGCGTCGGAGCAGGGAAACACTATCTCTCAGGGCAACCTGGGGTGGATGTACATGAACGGCAGGGGCGTGGAAAAAGACATAGACGAGGCATTAAAATGGCTCCTCTCAGCGGCCGAACAGGGGAATGCGTCCGCCATGCACAACATAGGCTGGATTTACGAGAACGAGGAAGAGGTGGGGAAGGACCTTTCCACCGCTCTCGACTGGTACAGTAAGGCCGCAGAGCTTGGGAATGCATTGGCTCAGGAGGCGTTAAAACGGCTCGAAAAAGACTAGAGGCGCAAGCGGGAGATTCCTGCTAAGATTCCTGCAAAGGGAAGCGCGCCACCTCTGTCGCCCCCTCGACCTTCAGACGCTCGACCAGCTCGCGCACCCTCTGCGATGCGCCCCTTGGCGCTATAAGCAGGGCATCCGGGGAGTCGATCACCAGAAGGTCATTCACGTCGACCGCCGCAATAAGCCGTCTGCCGGAGATGAAGAGTGAGTCAGCGCACCCCTCGAGCACGCATCGCCCCTTGCTGACGTTGCCTTTTGCGTCCTTGCGCGAGAACTCGTACAGGGCGTCCCATGAGCCTATATCCGTCCACGGCGCCTCCAGCGGGACCAGGGCTACGTTCGGTATGCGCTCCATGACCGCATAGTCGATCGACGTCGCAGGGGCGGAATGGAACTCCCCGAGGAAGCCCCTGTACCCCTTGCTCATGCCGCGCCCCACCTCTGGAAGGTGCTCGTTCAGAGCGTCGATCATAGTCCCCATGGTGAACACGAACATACCACCGTTCCAGTAGTATCCTCCGTCCTCGAGATACTCCTCC
>JBAYOX010000032.1:0-11998 GCA_041678025.1 Aminobacteriaceae bacterium | reverse complement strand
TTTCGCGACCTGGTCAGGAACTACTCCGTCACGATACCGGAGAGGGCTGTCGCCTGCTACAACATCTTAACTGTCTCCAAGACCCCGGCACGAGTGCTCGACGAGATGAGGGACGTAGCCGGGCGCGCGCTCGCATCGGCTCTGGAGTCCCTCTCCCGGCACAGGGAGAGTGCGGGCGCACCTGTCGCGCACTTCACAGGCCGGGTGCTCTCCTTCGCCGATCTGCTGGAATGCGCGCGCAGGCGCACGGATGGCTTCGACGCCGCCTTCGACGGCTTCCTTCAGTCTCTTCCAGCCTCGCTGGACGAGCGGGAGCGCTGCATAGAGGCCGCGTCATTCCTCCTCGATCTGTCGGGGGAGAAGGGGCCTCTGATCGTGGTGGGCTTTCTGCCGCCCTACTATCCGCCGCGCCTCAACCGACGCGAGACCACCGGAGAGCGCTCTCTGCTGCGCGCCGCCGCCCGACTGAGGGATGAGGCCGCTCCTGCGGGCATTGATATTAGCCTTGTAGAAGTCTTCAAGGGCATAATGGACATGAGCTACCTCGGCTTTCAGGGCGAGGCGTCAGAGCTAGACTCCCTTGCTCAGAACATGCCCCTGTGGGGGAGCGGTTATCTCTTTCCGTCGGATGACCTGAAGAGGCTGGACGTCCCGATCGCCAACCTCGGGCCGCTCGGCAAGGACGACCACAAGAACTCCGAGCGCATTCACCTTCCGTACTTCCTCCGCGTCCTGCCCCCTCTGTTCAGGAGGTTCGTAGAGCTGCTGGCCGAGGAGGCCGGCAGGGAGGGCACCCCTTAAACCCCTTCGACGCAACATTCCCCGCAAGACAGAAATATGATGTATTACTCTTACCACGTATTGCAAAAATTCTCGAAGAGGAGCATAATAGATTCAATCGAAACGAACTAGAGTTAATTCAAACATGATATGTTAATTAAAGTTTACTTTAGTTCAAGCGGGGGAAAACAACGGGGAAAGAAGGGGTAATATGTCACGCAGCAGGTCCGAAGAGCTCATGGAGATGGAGAACGAGTACGGAGCGCACAACTATCACCCGCTAGAGGTGGTCATATCGAAGGCGGAGGGCATCTGGGCCGAGGACCCGGAGGGCAGGCGCTACATGGACATGCTCTCGGCCTACTCGGCGGTCAATCAGGGGCACAGGCACCCCAGGATAATCAAGGCGCTGAAGGATCAGGCCGATATACTGACCCTCACCTCCAGAGCTTTCTACAACGATCAGTGGCCCCTCTTCGCGAAGAAGCTCGCCGATTTCACGGGCAAGGACATGATCCTGCCGATGAACACGGGAGCGGAGGCCGTCGAGACGGCGCTGAAGACCATCAGGAAGTGGGGGTATACCGTCAAGGGTGTGAAGAAGGACAGCGGAGAGATCATAGTCTTCGAGAACAACTTCCACGGTCGAACCATAACGATAATCTCCCTGTCGACCGACCCGGACGCGACCGATAACTACGGTCCCTTCACCCCTGGATTCAGGGTGGTCCCCTACGACGACCTCCCCGCAGTGGAGAAGGCGGTAAACGAGAATACCATCGGCATCCTGGTCGAGCCCATTCAGGGGGAGGCGGGGGTGGTGGTCCCGAGCGACGGCTTCCTTAAAGGGCTAGAGGCCATCGCGCGCAAGAATAACATACTGCTGGCTTTGGACGAGATCCAGACAGGATTCTGCCGCACAGGCAGGGACTTCGCCTTTCAGCACGAAGGAATCGACCCGGACATCATCATAATGGGCAAGGCCCTCGGCGGAGGGGTATTCCCCGTCTCGGCCATCGCCGCCGACAAGGAAATACTGGGCGTCTTCAAGCCAGGGACCCACGGATCCACCTTCGGCGGCAACCCGCTGGCTTGTGCCGTGGCCACGGCGGCCATAGACGTGCTCGTTGATGAGGGGCTGACGAAGAGGGCCGCGGAGCTAGGGGAGTACTTCATGAAGGGACTCAGGGCCATCAACTCCCCGAAGATAAAGCTGGTGAGGGGTAAGGGGCTGCTTATCGGAGTGGTCCTGAATGAGTCCGCTGGCAAGGCGCGGCGTTACACCACGGCCCTGAAAGAGAAGGGGCTTCTGTGCAAGGAAACGCACGACTGGATCATCCGTTTCGCGCCTCCTCTGGTGATAACCAGGCAGGAGATAGACCAGGCGCTTGAGGTGATAGAGGGCGTCTTCTCGGAGACTCCCGTCCCCTGCGCTTAGTCGAAAAAAACGCGCCCTGCCTCCTGTTTCCGGCCGGGCGCGTCATTCTCCTGAATGGCGGTGCTTTTAGTACGTCAGTGCTAGCTCCCATCTCTCCTCGGTGAAACTCCTGCCCCAGGCCTCGCGCGTCTCCTCCTCGACGAGGTAGAGCCCAACCGAATCGAACAGCTCGCGAGCCTCGGCAATCTTCTGAAAGGTCAGCAGGAATACCTTGCGGTAGCGCCTCTCCCTGCAGAAGAGGAGCGCCTCCTCGATCAGCCGTCTGCCTATGCCTCTGCGGCGGAAGCCGGGAGACACCAGCAACCATCTGAGCCTCGCCGTGTTCCTGTCCGTATGATCAATGGCCACGGAGCCGACGACGACGCCCCTGTGGTCCGCGACCCAGGCCTGTCCGTGTCCGCTCATTCTGTTCTTCAGGAAGCGCGCCATCACATCGAACAGGCTGGTCTCGAAAGACATGTCGAAACCCTGCCCCCCACCGTAAAAGTCCATGTGACGCAAAGCCACGACGCCCAGTTCTCCCATTTTCGCGGGCCTTACCGTCACCTTCGTCGGGGCCTTGGAGAGAAGAGACTGAACTACCCCCATGGAGTGCAGAAGCAGCGGCATTTCGCACTCCGACAGGGGGGCCAGCAGCCTGGCCGAAGCGGCATCGGTGATTTTCTCCAGTGACCTCAGTATCCTCTCTCCATCGGCTGTGAGTTTCAGAATGTAGGCCCTGCCATCCACCGGCGAGCGCTCTCTGGCCAAAATACCGTGCGTCTCGAAATATCGAATCAGCCTGCTCACATGCCCCGGGTCGATCTTTAGCTCCCTGCTTATGTCGCTGGCTGTAGGGGTGCCGAGGCGCTTTATCTCGGAGAGCATTCTGGCCTCGGCGATGGAGTAGGGGGTCTTCTCGGCCGATCGGTCCAACAGTCCGAGGACCTCGGAGTAGAATCTGTTGAAGGAGCGTATCTGCTCGTTAATCTCCCTTGAAACCTGCTCCAACTCTATCACTCCTTTAGTAATCCCGCTCTCTCGACAGGTGAATGCCCTCTGTCGGACCGCGGGGATGTATGACGGTTTTTCAGCCCAGAAGCCTGTCATCAGGCTTACCGACTGATTATCCATGAAAGATTATACTACCGGCGGTGGAATTGCGCCTTCGGCTTTGACATATTTTGTGCATCGGGTGTATAATGCCCCGGAATGCATCGGGGGAGTCCGATACGGACTGAGAGGGGGCGTTTTGGCCCCGACTCCTGGAACCTGATCCGGGTAATGCCGGCGAAGGGAAGGTGCCGCTTTTTAAGGACATTCCACCGATGGATATTTTATCAAGGGGGAATGTCCTTTGCATAATTCACGAATCACCATCCTGGTCGAGGGCGCGCTCGCCGTCGCCCTTTCCGTAGTCTTCTCCGCACTGCGCCTCTGGAGCATGCCCCAGGGGGGATCCATAACTCTTGAGATGCTTCCTCTGTTTCTCTTCGCACTGCGCCGCGGGGGCAGGTACGGCTGTGCAGCCGGGGCCGTCTCCGGGCTGATGCAGCTTCTCACCGGTGGGTATATGGTACACATCGCCCAGGCCGCGCTCGACTACCCCCTTGCCTTCGGAGTGCTCGGGGTGGCGGGCTTTCTCAGGGAAAGGCCTATATGGATAGGCCTCACCGCAGGGGCGGCTCTTCGCCTGCTCTGTCACGTGCTGTCGGGCGTGGTCTTCTTCGGCTCGTTCGCGCCCGAGGGTGCCAATGTCTGGGTATATTCGACCATCTACAATCTGACCTTCATGGCACCGACCCTCGTCGTGTGCGTCCTGCTCGCCTACCTGATCTGGCCCAGGCTGAGCAGACTGGGTGAACGGGCTTAGGAGGTTACCCGCTCCCCCCTCTCGTGAGGTACAATGATTGAAGTTTTGGCCGGAAGGGGGAAGGGCTATGTCTAGGGCGGGAAAAATCCGGTACGACCTCTCTGTCTTCGGGGAGATGGACTCATACCTGTTCAGGGAGGGGAACCACTTCCGACTGTACGAGAAGCTCGGCGCACAGGTGGTCGATGACGGGAAGGAGAGAGGTACCTGCTTCTCCCTCTGGGCGCCGAACGCCAAGGAGGTCAGCGTGATCGGCTCCTTCAACGACTGGGACAGGAAGAGGCACTATCTCTCGCCGAGAAAGGACAGCTCCGGGGTTTGGGAGGGGTTCATCCCCGGCGTGGGGAAGGGCGCACTCTACAAGTTCTCCCTGAGGACTAGCTCCGGTGCGGTGGTGGAGAAGGGCGATCCTTTCGCTGCCTTCTGGGAGATAGCGCCGAAGACCGCCTCCATAGTCTGGCCGGCCGAGTACGAATGGAAAGACGGCGACTGGATGAAGAACAGGCGCGAGCGCAACTCGCTCGACGCACCGATGTCGATATACGAGGTGCACGTCGGCTCGTGGCGACGAAAGCCCGCCGAGGGCTTCCGCTCCCTCTCCTACAGAGAGCTAGGGCACGAGCTGGGGGAGTACGCGCTGGACGTCGGCTTCACACACGTGGAGCTGCTTCCCGTGATGGAGCACCCCTTCTACGCCTCGTGGGGGTACCAGACTCTCGGCTACTTCGCCCCCACGAGCCGCTACGGCACGCCGGAGGACTTCATGTACATGGTCGACGTGCTGCACCAGATGGGGATCGGCGTATTTCTGGACTGGGTGCCGTCGCACTTCCCGGAGGATGCCTGGGGGCTGGCCCGCTTCGACGGGACATGCATCTACGAGCATGAGGATCCGCGGCAGGGGTTTCAGCCGGACTGGGGCAGCAGGGTCTTCAACTTCGGGCGCAACGAGGTGCGAGAGTTCCTCATCAGCAGCGCCTTCTGCTGGCTCGACCGTTTTCACGCGGACGGCCTGCGGGTGGACGCGGTCGCGTCCATGCTCTACCTGGACTACTCGCGCAAGCAGGGGGAGTGGGTGCCGAACAGGCACGGCGGGAACGAGAACCTGGAGGCCGTATCCTTTCTCAAGAGGATGAACGAGGCCATCTACCAGGAGTTCCCCGACGTGCAGACGATGGCGGAGGAGTCGACCGCCTGGCCGATGGTCACACGCCCGACCTACCTGGGGGGGCTGGGGTTCGGCATGAAGTGGAACATGGGGTGGATGCACGACACACTTCAGTACATGCAGAAGGACCCGGTCTACAGGAAGTACGAGCACAACAGGATCACGTTCAGCATCATGTACGCCTTCACGGAGAACTTCCTGCTGCCCTTCTCCCACGACGAGGTGGTGCACGGCAAGGGGTCCATGCTGGGGAAGATGCCGGGGGACGAGTGGCAGCAGTATGCCAACCTCAGGCTGCTGTTCGGGTACATGTTCGCCCTTCCGGGCAAGAAACTGCTCTTCATGGGGAGCGAGTTCGCGCAGGGGAGGGAGTGGAACCACGACGACAGCCTCTTCTGGGAGCTGTTGCAGTACCCGCGCCATGAGGGGATGCTACGCTGGGTGAGGGACCTCAACCGGGTCTACCGGAGCGAGAAAGCACTGTACGGACTGGACTTCTCGCACGAGGGCTTCCGCTGGTGCGATTTCTCCGACTGGGAGCAGAGCGTCGTGTCGTTCATACGGAGGGACGAGACGGGGGAGATGGTTTTGGCGGCCTTCAACTTCACCCCGGTCCCGCGCCATGGCTACACGATCTATGTGCCTGCCGGCGGGCGCTGGAGCGAGCTGCTGAACAGCGACGCAGAGGTCTACGGCGGAGGTGGAATCGGCAACTTCGGCGGTGTCGTCACCGGGGAGGCGCACGGCTCGGACTGGCATCCGCTGACACTCTCGCTGCCCCCGCTCGGGGTGGTGATTCTGAAGCCGGAGGGGCTGCCTGACCGAGGCTAGTGCTTCTCCACCAAGTATAGGTACTCTTTGACGTGGATGCTGCGCTTCGAGAGGTTTCTGCTTCCCCTGAAGGTGTTGTACCTGGTCTGCAGCAGGGAGGTCCTCCCTGCTCGGTTCAGCAGGTCAAGCATCTCCCCGGAGCCTATGAAACCGTCGGAGTTGAATGAGATCATCAGGTACCTGGCCCTGATCGTGTCGATCAGGCGCTCCATGGCCTGGTAGGCCTCCCCCCTCCTGTTGAAGGCGGATCTCTTCCAGTCGGCGGGTATCCCCGATACCCTGCTGATCGACGTAGGGCGTTCGTATTTCAACACAAGGTTGAGCATGAAGTAGTTTGAGCCGTACGGGTGCTGGTTGTACGGGGGGTCGAGGTAGGCGATGTCCACCTCCTCCACCCTCTGAGCGGCCTCGATGGCGTCGCCCGTGCGGACCTCGACCTCTGACTCGAAGCGACTGAACAGCGGTTTTTTTATCTCGATATCCCCGAGGATCCGCGACAGGGCGTCTCTGTTGTTCCCCCCGAACTGCCCCCTGCCGGTCCTTGAGTTCTTGTAGAACCCCTTGAAGACGCCGGAGGTGTTGGCGTGAACCGAGGCCTCCGAGAGCAGAGGCGCGATGAAAAAGTGCCGAAGGCGCTCCGGGATGGTGTCGATCAGCCCTCTGGCCGTGTCCAGGTACATGGCGTTTCGCGGCGTGTAAAAGCACCTCTCCCCCGGCTGGATGTCGTGCATGTCCCGCGGGGAGTAGAGCTCGCGGATGAACCCCTCGGAGAGGGAGTCCTCCTCCAGGTTCGCGACAAGATATCTGTGCCAATGGTCGAGCTCGTCCGGATCGACCTTCGACCTGTTGGTCAGGTAGCATCTGTTGATGACAGAGGAGTAATCCTCAAGGTCGTTGGCGATAAGCCTGTGGGAGAATCTTTTCAGATACCTCGCCACCACTCCGCTTCCGCTGAATACGTCGAATGAGCTCAGCCTATCCCTGCCGAGCCTCTTCCTTGCGATCTCAAGCCCCTCTCCTATCAGAAAGAGCAGCGACCTCTTGTTGCCTATGTACGTTATGAGCTGCTGCTCCAGGTAGCTCCTGTCCTCCGTCACTCCCCGTCATGCCTCTTTTGACGCCATCACTATCCCCGCGAGGATGAGCCCTCCGCCGACGATCTTGACCGGGGTCAGTGGCTCGCCAAGGAAGGCCGCCGCCAGCAGCGAGCTCCCGATCGGCTCTCCAAGCAGGCAGAGGGAGACCGTCCCTCCTGTCATCCACCTTAAAGCCCAGTTGTAGCTGGAGTGACCAAGTATCTGCGGCACCAGCGCCACCAGGAAGAGAGCGCTCCAGGTCGTGGAGGAGTAGCCAGACACAGGCAGCCCCATCGCAAGGACCACAGCCCAGAGGACGGCGGCCGCCGTGCCGTAGTTCAGCGTCACGTATGTCCCGAGCGACACGCGGGGCCTTATCCTGCGTCCGAGCAGGATGTACAGGGCGGCGAACAGGCTTCCCAGCAGGGCCAGAAAGTCCCCCCACAGGGCGGTCCACCCGGTCGAGAAGTCCCCCCAGCTTATGATCAGTGCGCCGGGAAGGGCGATAAGCAGTCCTTTTTTCAGGGCCTTCGAGAAGGGGTCGCCCGTCAGCATCGGAGAGAAGATCCCTGTCCACAGCGGGATGATGTTCACTATCACGACGCTGCTAGCCACCGAGGTGTAGAAGAGCGACGAGATCCACGTCCCGAAGTGGAGGGCGAGAAAGACGCCCGAGATGGCGCCGCAGAGCACGTCCCTTCGTCCGAGGGATGAGAGCTCGCTTATCGTCCTGCGCAGGGTGAACGGAGCTAGGAAGAGCGTCGCAAGACCCACCCTGTAGGCCGAGATGACTAATGGCGGCGCTGACGCCATACGCGCGAAGAGCGCGCCGGTCGATATGGCGAACACCCCGATGGAGAGCACTATCCAGGGAGATACTGGCGGCCTGTCCGACATGGCGGCCTCTCACCTCCTTAATGTGGAATTAACAGAATGATACCAGAGAAAACCCGCTGAGACTCATCTAAAAGACCAGTGAGAAGACGAACGGTAGCACAATGAGGATACTCAGCAGGCGAATTGTCTGAAGCGCGGTGACCTTCAGCGGGTCGGCACCCATCTCCTCGGCGACGACCACCATCTGCGATAGCCCTCCCAGGGATGCCGACAGCAGGCAGGTGGGGTAGTCCCACCCCGTCATCCTGTGCAGCAGCTCGGCGATCGCGACGCTGCACAGAAGCATGAGGCAGAGAATGAGGAGCACGGGCAGGAGGAGCGAACTCAGGTTCGCGAAGGTGGAGTGGGAGACGTTCGAGGCGATAGTCACGCCTATTCCTATCTGGGCCGCAATCCTGATCTTGACCGGAACAGGCGGAAGCTCCTCGTTGAGCAGGTTTGCTGCCGCGGCCCCTATCATGGCACCCGTGAGAGCGCCCACCGGCATTCTCAGGGCGAGCCCCGCCGCGCCGCCCGCTATGGATGCCGCTGCCAGGATCGCATAATTCGCCCACGAGGCATTTGCCTCGCTTCGCCTTTCCGCGATGTGCGCTGGGGCCTCCGTGCGCCTGCCTAGGCGCTTCGTCAGGGCTCGGCATATTGCGGGGGCCGCTATCAGCGCGGTCAGGAGCCTGGTCACCTGAAGGAGGGTGACGGTGGCGGAGTCGGCACCCAGCGATATCGACAGCATCGCCATCTCCGCTATTCCGCCTGTGGTGGCACCTATGAAGGCCGTCCTCGGGGAGAGGTCGGTCGTCGCGCACAGCAGAGCGCCTCCGGCCAGCGAGAGCAAGAGCATGCTCAAGGAGACAGTAAGGGCGGGGAGAGGAAGCCGACGCAGAAGCTGTGCGGACTCCCTGTTCACCCTTGCCCCGGCAATAGCGCCGATCGCGATGTTGCAGCAGCGGGAGACCCAGAGCATGCTTACATCGGGGTAGTGACCCGCCAGGTTGAGCGCGCCTGCGAAAAAGAGCGGCCCGAGGAGGGCGGGCACAGGCAGAGAGAGCTTTTTGAAGGTGACGAAGCCGGCGAGGCCGACCGAGAGGAGAAGAAGGTAGGAGGTCAGCGCGGACGACAAGGCGGGGTCCCTCAGTAGTGGCGGATGGAGAAGGAGGTCTCGCCCGTCTCCGGAGGGACCTCAAGCGCTACCAGGCCTGTGACTCTAGCCATAGCCGGCCCTCTGCGAAGCCACTCCTCCATCTCTTCGACGGACTCGGTATCACCCTGTGCATGAAGCTCCACTGCTCCGTCCGGAAGGTTGCGCACCCATCCGACCAGCCTCAGCCTCCGGGCCGTAATGGCCGCGCTGTGGCGGAACCCCACCCCCTGCACACTGCCGGTTGCCAGAAATCGCTTCCGCACAAGGCTCACGAACCGCTCACCAGCAGCCCTTCGATGCGCTCTATCCTGGAGAACAGCGAGGGGTGAGTGCTGAAAAGACTATCCCCGCCGAACCTTCTCCTCAGCTCCGGATTGACGATGAAAAGGTGCTGAGTCCCCCGGCTTGCGCCCTTAAGCTCCTGCATGTCTTCCGAGAGCTTACTCAAGGCCGATACAAGTCCTGCCGGGTTGCGCGTAAGCTCCACCGCGGACGCGTCAGCCAGATACTCCCTCTGGCGGCTGACTGCGAGCTGGATTATGGCGGCGAAGAGAGGGGCCAGTATAGACAGGAGAAGAACGATGATACCCGCGATAGCCTGCCCCTGAGAGGACTTCCTTGAGCCTCTGCCGCGACGGGCGCTCCCGTAGAATAGGCTGCGGCGCAACACGTCGCAGATCAGCACGATGGAGCCGACCATCACGGCCATAAGCATCGAAAAACGTATGTCGTAGTTCCTGACGTGGGACATCTCGTGAGCCATCACTCCCTGGAGCTCCTCGCGGTTCAGCCTGTCGAGCAGTCCTCTGGTGATCGCTACGCTCGCGTGCTTTGGATCGCGCCCCGTGGCGAAGGCGTTCATAGCGCTCTCCTCGATGATATAGACCTTTGGCATGGGAATACCAGCTGCAATCGACATCTCATCGACGACGTTCCACAGCTGTGGGGCCTCCTCGCGGCTTATCTCTCTCGCGCCGCTGACGGCCATTATCATCGAGCCGCCCGCGTACCAGGAGATGAGAAAGTAGACAGTCGCCACAGTCACAGCCGACAGGACGCCGCCGGACCAGGAGCCGCCCGCATACTCGCCGATCGCCGCCCCGATTGCCCCCAGAAGCAGAAAAAGACCGATGAGTAGAAGTATGCTCAAGCGTTTGTTGTGCGCAATAAGCCTGTCGAAGCTCGCCATGGCGCTAACTCCAGGAGACGCTCACAGGAGCGCGCTCCGCCGCTTCGCCGGCCGTCCACATCGGACGTGGCTCGAAGCCCAGCCTGCGCGAGAGCAGGTTGTTGGGGAAGACGTCTATGGCGATGTTGTACTCCTTGACAGCGTCGTTGTAGTACTGGCGCGCGAACGCTATCTTGTTCTCGGTGGACGCCAGCTCCTCCTGCAGGGCGAGGAAGTTTGCGTTGGCCTTGAGCTCGGGGTAGCCCTCCGACACGGCGATAAGAGAGCGGAGAGCGGAGGATAGGTCATCCTGCAGCGATGTTATCTCTGACGCTCCGGTCGCGGACATTGACGCGCTTCTAAGGGCCGCCACCCTCTCGAAGATGTCGCGCTCGTGCGTAGCGTAGCCCTTGACCGTCTCCACGAGGTTGGGGATCAGGTCGTACCGGCGTTTCAGCTGTACGTCGATCTGGCTCCATCCGTTTTCAACCGCCGCCCTCCTCCTCACGAGGGTGTTGTAAATATACACGACGAAGGCTCCGAGAAGTGCCACAACGGCAAGAATAGCTTTCAGCAATGGTGATACCTCCTTAAATGGTGAAAGATCACTCCAGACGGAGAGGTATGCTCTCCCTGAAGAGCTCGAAAATGCGCTTTGTGACCGCTCCCGGCAGCCCGTCGCCTACTACGGCGTCACCTATTCTGGTGACCGGGGTGATCTCCTTCACGCTACCGGTGATGAAGGCCTCGTCGATGTGAGCTAGCTCTCCGACCGGCAGGCAGCGTAACTCGACGTTAAGCCCCTCCCTCCTCGCCAGGTCGACGACTATCTCGCGTGTGACGCCGCGCAGCACGCGATGTTCCGGGGCTGTTATCAGGTTGTCCTTAGTCACAGCGAAGAAGCTGCTCGTGGCGGACTCGGTTATCTCCCCGTCCGGGCAGTACAGCGCCTCGAACGTCCCGGGAAGATGGCTGAGGCACGGGTTCATGTAGTTGATGCTCTTTATCCCTACGAGCTGCCTCTCCTCCGGGAGCATAGACAGGGAAACGCCCTTCGTGAAGAGCTCACTGGGTGTAGGAGGCACGGGGGAGAAGAGCGCGAAGAAGCGGGGCGACGGGAATGTGCCGTACTCCTCGATGTCCCCTCCGGTGAGGAAGACCTTGGCCAGGCCGTCCCCTTCTATACGTGACAGACCATCGCGCACCACCGCGGCGACCTCGTCGGCGGAATACGGCACGGTGATCTTCGAAAGCCTCGCCGACTCAAAAAACCTCTCCAGATGGGCCGAGAGAGCGAAAGGACGCCCGCCGTAGCTGCGGATGGAGTCGAACACAGCGATGCCGCGCTGAAGGGCCAGGTCCGTCACGGGAAGTGCCGCGTCCTTTGAATCGATGAAAACGCCGTTCATATGGCAGAGTATCATTATTTGAAGTACACCTCGATCAATAAGGGTAGGAGCGACTGCGTGCACTATCCTAACACCAGAGCCTGCGAAGCTCAACGGGCATACGACACAAAAAAGGCCGTCCTAGGACGGCCTTCCGATATAATCACCGTACGCAGGTACGGATATATTTGGTAGCCCCAACGGGATTCGAACCCGTGTTTTAACCTTGAGAGGGTTACGACCTAGACCGCTAGTCGATGGG
>JBAYOX010000031.1:0-12395 GCA_041678025.1 Aminobacteriaceae bacterium | reverse complement strand
GCTCGCGCCAATGCCGGCGATTGCTGCGGAGGAGCTTAATGTCTACACGATCTGGTCGGAGAGGTACGCGACGGCGGTCTTCGACGAGTTCACTAGGGAGACGGGTATAAAGATCAACTTTCTCAGGTTTCCCTCAGGCGAGGTGCTGGCTCGGCTTATAGCTGAGAAGGAAAATCCCCAGGCCGACGTCTTCTTCGGTGGCATAGCCGACGCTTTTGTCGCCGGGAAGGGAGAGGGCATCTTCGAGCGCTACGTTCCTGCGGGGGCTGAGGCGATACCTCCGGCTTACATGGACCCGGAAGGGTACTGGACGGGCGTGGCGATGGATCCGCTCTGCTTCATGTTCAACCGGGAGTTTCTGGAGAAGAACTCACTTGAGGCCCCGACGTCATGGAAGGATCTGCTGGACCCGGTCTACCACAACGGCCTGATAATGGCGGATGCCAGGACGGCGGGGACTGCTGTCTCTCGCCTGTTCAGCCTGGTTCTGGCTATGGGGGAGGACGAGGCGTACACATATCAGAAGGAGCTTGACAGGAACATACAGCAGTACACCAAGAGCGGCGCGGGCGGCGCCATCCCGATAGGAAGGGGTCAGGCGGCGGGGGGCATATTCTTCATAGTCGACGCGCTGGAGATGCAGCAGACGGGTTACGATGTCGTGATAAGCTACCCGGTCGAGGGCGTGGTCTACGGTGTCGAGGCGATGGGGCTGGTGAAGGGCGCGAAGAACCCCGAACTGGCCAGGAGGTTCCTGGACTGGGCCGCCGGGCCGGACATGCAGCGCATATACGAGAGGGAGAGGATCAACCTTATTCCCACCCACCCGGACGTGAAGCTGGAGAACCCCGCTCTCGACATGAAGGACGTGAATCTTCTGGAGCTAGACATCGAGTGGTCGGGCAGGGAGAGGACTCGCCTGGTGGAGCGCTGGGTGAACGAGATAGTCCACTGATCTAAAAAGACCTGCAAAAGAGAGGCGCGCACCGTGCGTAAGTGCGCGCCTTTTTTCTATTCCGGGATCCGTAGAAGAAAACCGGCGGCGAACAGAAGGACTCCACCGATGCCCATCGGGGATGTGAAGACCGCCCTGAGGTAGCCCAGGAGCCAGAGGAAGAATCCCGCCCCCTGCATCGCACGGCTGGCGACGAACGCCATCATAAAGTACTCGGCGCTTATCCACAGGAACAGCACCGCTCCCGCAACAAAACAGCTTCCGCGCAAAACCTTCAACTTCACAGGCATTCAATAATCGGGCCAGCGCAATCGGGCAGCGGACCGCCCGCAAGCGCCTTTGCCCTTATCCCCCCTTCTGCTTGGGCTTGGGACCGAACCATACCGTCTGTTCCATCAGTGTGGTGTACAGGTAGTTCAGGTACTCAGCCCTCTTAACGTTCATCTGCATACGGGCGTGCAGGGGGAAGCCCTTGTCGCCTCTCTTGCCGTAGAAGACGGCCATGAACTGCACGTCCTTGTTGCGCAGCGCCTCCCAGGCCTTCAGGTTCTTCGAGGCGATATCGGCTCCTTTCTCCCCTATGGCCTTGCCGAGGGTCGCGCTATCGTTCTTCACCCTCATCGCGGCCTCCAGCTGCTCGTCTGTCTGCTTGGCCGGGTATTCATGCAGGTAGGAGGGGTTTCCCGCCTTCAGCTCGTCCAGCCAGTCTGTCAGTTGCAGCGTCCTTTTTCGGACTACCTCCATATTTGCGAAGGCGTTCTGCACCACCCACATAGTCCCTCCGTCGATGGAGTTGTATATCGCGTTATACACTCCGTTGTTCAGCCGATATTCGCTGTCGCGCCACGGGATCCACGCCCTCTGCGCAGTGCGCAGTGCCTCCTGCCCCTCCTTGGGGAGAAGCCCCATAAGTTCCTTGTAGACCCTGTTAAGCTCTTGGTCCCAGAGCTTTTCGCCCTCCTCCGCGCAGTCGATCATGCCGCTGGTGCTCGGGTCCTCGTCCATGCACCTCTCCACTTGCTCGTCGATAGGGTGGTTCTCGGCGAACGCGACACCGCAGAGCAACAAAAGCATCAGCAACGAAGCGGTGAAAAGTCTCATGCCGTAGTCAATACTTTTCATTCAAAGATCGCCCTCCTGTAGAACAGCTTTGTGACAATCGGGCCATCGCCTCCCTCTCTGATCGTGACGGTTATCTCGTCACTATTGTAGGCGTAAACCAGGCTGTCTCCCTCCCTGAGCAGAGGCTCTCCAAGGCTTTTGTCCACCTCGGCGGCATCCGTCCCCAGCATGATGCTCCCGAACCCCATAAAGCCCGCCGGGATCTCCACGGACTGAAGCCTGCCATCCCAGTACACGGCGGTGTGCCCGTGAAAGATAAGCGTCTCGGCCTGTACCACCGTATTGAAGTCCGGCAGCGGGATCCTCTGTCTTTTACGTTCCATAGGCTCGCTGAACCACTTCACGGCAAGGGAGGGGGATATGGCGTAATCTGCACGAACTTTGAGCGCGAGTCGGTTCACCGGGTCCGTTGGCTCCTCCGCCCGGAGGTAATCTCCGTGCAGCCACCCCTCTCCGAACCTGAAGCAGACCACCTTGTACCACACGGCCCCATCCGAATCCTCCGCGCTTCCGGTAACTATCAGCTCGCCGGCGTCGTAGCGGTCATCAAAGCGCCCCAGAATAGCCGACGAGGTCGAAGGCTCCGACCGGAAGTTCACCCTGTCGGAGGTGAGAGTCCCCTCCTGAGGCCAGGTGTAGTACCTGATCAGCGGCTCCGCTGTTGCTTGAGTGCAAAGGGTGATAAACAGCAGGAGGATGAATCCCGTCGCCAGCCAGTCGCGCGAGGCGCTTGCACCGAGCCGCCTGGCTCGACGAGTCAGGGTCGCGGCGTCACTCCCGGAGGCAGTGAACGAGTGCGCTTTGCCATCGGGGAGTCGCTTCCCTCTCTTGTTACAGAAGGCTTCAAGCCTCATCTTCTCACCCCTCATATCTTTGCGGCTGGTGTGGGTAGCCGCCTCCGTTTGAAAGAAGCTCCGGAGGGCTCTCCGGAGCTTCGGAATTGCCCGAGCGTATCCTGGGCGAGTTTACTCTCCTTAGTCGTCGTCCTCGTCGGAGTCGTCGAGCTCCTCGATGAACGTCTGCCACTTGGAGGCGAGCTCGTCGATGCCCTTTATCTCAGCTTCGTCGGGAGAACCGAGGATCGCCGTGATGTCGAACCTCTCCAAATCCCTGAAGGTCATCTGGATTCCCTTGAAGCCGGCGCTGGCCTTGAGGGCCTCAAAAAGCATCGGTGCGGAATCCAGGAAGTCGTCGTCCTCCATGAGGAAGATGGCCGCTATCGGTAGTTCCGGGTCAAGCAGTCTGGTTATCATTTTGCGCACGACGCCCATGTCGAAGTGTAAGAGCATCGTGTTGCCGCCCTCAAGCATCTTCTCTGTCTCCGGGCCCAACTTCGGTTCGTTCTCAAGGCTGTCGAGGGTGAGGAAGCCCGCGACGGCCGCGCCGCCACGAATGCCCACCACTGCATCGAAGGGGTCATTCATCACATACAGAGCCTGCCATCCCGGCCTTTCGACCGACTCGAACTCTACGCCGCTCTCCTTTACGATCGCCTCTATGAGCGGAAGAAGCAGCTCCACCCACTCCTTCTCACCGGAGACGTAAGCGTACCCTCCGGGAATCGGAATTCCCGAGAAGCCGCCCTCTCCGCCCAGGACCATCCCTACGGACTTGCAGATGGAGATAATGGCGTGTTCGGTAAGGCCCATGGTCTTAAGCTGATCGAGAACCTCTACGACCATCTGCGCGTCGGAGTCTCCCCCCTCGGCCGTCTCGCGGATCATGTCAAAGTGCTTCTCCTCGATGACACCGCGCGCGGCCCAGGTAAGCCACGCCTGGCCGCCGCCAAGGCCGATGAAGTCGTCCTTACCTATAGGTGCAGGGACATCTTCAAGCTTGTCCAGCTCGAAGACCTTGGCGAGGTTCGTCAGTATGGACAGGCCAAAGCCGTTGGGTAGAGTGCCGTACCCGATCTCGAGCATCAGATTCTCCGTCGGATCTCCGAGCACTCCCTTCGACTCCTCGGCTATCTCGGAGGCGGCCATGCCGTTGTCGTGGAAGTAGAAGAAGTTCTTATGAGGCAGGCGGCGTGGCAGCTTCATCCTGCTGCCCGGGTCGGAGAGCGCCGCCCTTGACGCCTCGAGGTCCTCCGGCGACATCCCTATAAGGACCATATCATCCTCGACGGAGAGCAGCACCAGCGCTATACCCTCCGACATCACCGCATAGACGTTCCCCTCGAACGGGGTCAGGGCAAGCCCCGTCGGGAACGGGCTGTTGAGAAGAGCGTCAACGTCGCCCTCCTCCCCCTCTCCTTTCGCCAGCTTTGCCAGCAGATCACTCTTGCTGCCGTCGAGCTTCAACGCTCCGTGAAGCGAGAAGCCCTCTTCGGTGAGGCCGAAGGCGAAGGAGGCTGACTCAACCGGAAACTCGTTCAGCCATTCGGCAGCCATCTCAAGGTCCGGCTCCATCGCTGCGGCCAGACCGAACGGCCTGGAGTCTACCAGTGCACTGATGAACTCCTTGGACTCCTCCACTCCGCCCACGACATAAAGCGCGTCCTCAGGCCAAGCCGGCAGGGCATCTATCGTGGCGGCCAGCCCGATCGAAGCGGCCAGAAGCGTAAGCAGCAAAGCCCCAAAAAATGATAAAAATCTCTTTTTCATGTACACCCCTCCTGTTTCGTGATAAAACCCCGGCGAGCCACCCTGGCTGCCCCCGGATTGCCGCGACCGTCATCCTCACTCAATACGCAGCCCGTCGCACATCTGCAATCATGTCGACAGCCTCAAGGCAATCTCGCTCCTGTTCTTCACCCCCAGCTTTCTGTATATGCGGCGAATATGAGATTTGAGCGTGTTGTCGGTTATGCCGCATCGTTGCAGGATTTCCTTTCTCTCCAGTACACCCGCAAGGAGTACTGCGATCTCCGTCTCTTTCCTGGTTAGATTATAAGGCTCAAGCCGTAGACGAATCCGCAGCTCGGCGCGAGAGATCTTTCTTCTGCGCTCTGCTTGAGGCGCGCTCTGTACGTCAGGCCCGTTAAGAGCTGTCAACATGCGGATCACTCCTCCCGGGAGCGCCGGAGGAGGGGATGTCCCTCCTCCTCCGGACGGCCGATTATTTTTGTACCTGCGCCTTGTCGCCCAGCGCCTCTATCTGCTCGTCGGGGAACTGCCCCGCCTTGAGGGACACCCTCTTCAGCTTGGGCAGGTCCTTGAAGACGGAGACGTCCTCGATCCCTGTGGTGTCAATCAGTATGAGCCACTCCAGCTTCGGCAGAGCCGCGACGGCCTGCGCGTTCTTGACCTCGGAGCTTCGGACGAACAGGTTGACGAGCTTTTTGTGCTCAGAGAATACCGAAAGGTCTATAGGTCCGCCCTTCATGGCCTCGAGTTTGACCTCCGTCAGCTCCGGGCACTTCGAAAGGGGCGAGTAGTCGCTAATCTCCTCGCGGAGCATGCCTATCTTCTTGAGCTTCGGCATGTTCTCAAGGTATTCTAGCGTATCAAGCGCGGAGATACCTGCTGCGAACTCCTCCAGCTTGGTCAGCTTCGCTAGCGGCGAGTAGTCGTCGAACTTAGTGGCGTAGATCCAGATGTAGGTCAGCTCTGTCAGGTTCTCCACCGGGCTCATGTCCGTGGCGGGGATACCGTAGAGATCGAGCCTCTTCAGCTTCGTCAGGCCGGCGATGGGGGACAGGTCCTCCACCTTGGTCATGTAGAGGCTGAGGTCCTCAAGCTCCGTCATCTCGGCGACTACCGATATGTCGCTGATGCCGTCGCCCTTAGTGCCACCGTAGAGGTTCAGCTTCTTCATCCCGGTTTTTCCCTTGAGTGGGGTGATGTCTCTGACGGCTTCGGGAATCATGAAGAAGGCCAGCGACTCCAGGTCGTTCATCCCGGTGAGGAAGTCGAGGTCGGGGTATTCCACCGCGCGAATCTCCAGGTCCTTCATCTTCACCAGAGCACCCAGCGGGGCAAGAGTGGTCACTCCCTTGACGCTGTCGAGCTTCAGAAAAGTAAGCCCAGACAGACCGGAAATGGGGGAAAGGTCGGTGATCGTGTCGTTCCTCTCGATCAACAGGCCGGTCAGGACGTCGGCCAGAGGAGGAAGCTTCCTAAGATCATCGTCTGTTATCTCCTTGCCGAGGCGAAGGGGCTTGCCCTTCGCGATGTCCGGGTCCTCACGGATCATGCCAATGAACTCATCCGTTATGCCGCCGGTTATCATCGGCCCGAAAGTCGCGCTTCCCTTGTATAGGGGTTCGGCGGCAAATCCAGCCGTAACGAACAGAAGTAAGAAAACCGCCGTCAGAATACCTGTAAGCATCTCTCTTTTCATGAAAAGCACCTCCCTGATATGCTGATTTACCGCAGGAATACGGCGATCGCCGCCCCTATAACCATGAGCACGACTCCAAGGAAGAACGTGCCCTTCGCTGATCCCTTAATATCGTTGATGACCTCCTCCTCGGACTTGGTCGACACTATGAAGGGCTTCCCGGCCTCTGAGGGCTTGCCTATGCGAAGCCCTCCCCCGGATACCCGTGCCTCCCCGACCACGTACAGCGGATGCCCAAGGGGAATTATCCTCTCTTTGTAGCGGAAGCCAAGTGTGCGAGCCCCGGAGGGGGCGGTGAACCGCACGCCGAAGAAGGTGTAGGTCTTAGTGCTGTCGAAGGGCTCGAACCTGTCCTCTCCGTCCCGCAGGTAGAGGGACGCGCCGTCCATGTCCACCCCGACCCTTACCCCTCCGTCGGCGATGTACAGAGGCGAGGGACTCTTGCGAGAGGAGACCACCTCGGAGCTCCTTGTCCTCTTCGTCTGTGTGTTGCCATCTTTGTCCTTTACCCTCTCCTCCTTCTCGAACTCCCGTGTCACGGTCGCCTCGAAGTAGGCGCAGGGCGCGTCGCTGTAAGGGGTCTTCAGCTCCCCGTCCGTCTCGGCCTTGCCGTGGGTCTCCACCATGTCGCGGAAGCCGTCGCCAAGCCCCTCGTCCGCAAGTGACTTCCAAGTCTCGTTCATCTCCGCAAGGGACGTGGACTTCATGAATTTCAGCTCTGTCACATGCCCCTCCGTCTTCTTCTTCTGAACGAACGAGAGGTAGGCACCTCCGGCAACAAGCAGACCGCCTAACCCAACAGTCAGCATGCTCATTTAATTCCCTCCCCGGTAGTACTCGTCAATGATGTCGTCATACTGGTCCGCGTAGACCGCCACTGTTTGAAGGGCACCGAGCAGCTCGCTCCTGTCGAGGTTCGCCCCCGGTATGGAGCAGGAGAGCATCACGGTGTTGTCGAAGACCAGTGAGAAGGCCCCGAGTGGAAGCTCCGCATTCAGCCTCATAAAGTCGACCGCCGCTCTCTTTCCGTCCACGTTCTCCGCAAGGTAGGAGAAGACCTTGACCAGCACGTCCTCACTGTGCCACGGGTTCACCATCACCTGGATGGTCGCGCTGCCGAAGGTGAACTGAGTCAGGTCGTCGACCCGTGTCAGGTCCCCCTCGTCAAAGAGCTCGTCGAGCCACCGATCGACCTTCGAGCGCACCTCCTTCAGAAGCTTCTCGTTGACTCCGTCCTTGAGCAGGGGAAACTTATGCATCGCCCGCACCCCCCATCCTCTCCATGAGCTTCGCCATCTCTGCCTCAAGAGCCATGTCCTTCTCCATCGCCTTGAAGGCATCGTCCTCGGGCGGGTTGCCTGTGAGCTCACCGAACGCCTCGGCCTCGGCCTCCATCCCCTCTATCTTCTTCTCCATCTTCTCGAACTTCGCGAAGGCGCTCTGGGAGGTAGCGCCGCTCATGGCGCTTGAGAACTCCTTCTGCGTCTTCGCCGTCTGGGCGCGTGCCACCAGTGTGGCCTGCTTCATCCTGGCCTCGTCCAGCTTCACCTTCAGGGTGTCGAGCTGACCGCGTAGCTGCGAAACGGTGCTTGATGCCTGCGCTACCATTGACTCGTACTGCTTGATCTGTCCGTCGAAGACCATTTTCTTGGAGAGGGCCTGCTTTGCCAGTTCGGCGTTTCCGGCCTTCATGGCCATCGTCGCCTTCTCCTCCCACGCCCTAGACTGGGCAAGAGCGTTCTCCTGCTGCTTGCGTAGGTCCTTCTCATTGGCCATGGCCTTGGCAAGGGCCGCGGTGGACTTCACCAGCCCCTCCTCCATCTCGATGATCATCTGCTTGACCATCTTCTCCGGGTCTTCCATCCGATCCAGCATATCGTTGACATTGGACTTGAAGATGTCCGTCACTCGCGCAAAAATGCTCATATTTCTCCTCCTTTATTCTTTCGATTTTCTGCTTTAGAACGGCTCGAATATCAGAGCCGGCTCCAGTCCCAGCGACCTTTTACGCTTGGCGTGGTCCTCCATCATCATTCTCATGGCCTTGACGGCCTCGACTCTCTCGACGACGAAATCGGACAGTGCGTAGTCCGCCTCTATCTGCTCGGGGTGCTGGCGGCGTTCGAGCTTCTCGAGCGTACTTTTCGCCTCCTGACGCCAAGCGGGAGGATCATCGTTCTGCGCTCTCGGATCCTCCAGATACCGCTTGAGCGCATCTATCTGCTCCTTCCCCCCGGCAGCTGTGTCCGCCACCCTCTTGAGCCTCCTGTACACCTCCGGGCCGTACTTCTCATCGTAACGCCTGATCTGCTCCCTCTCCAACGCCGTGAGATGCGCATCGTCCTTCAGGGCCTTCTTGCGTCGGGCCATGTCCTGCTCCTGTCCCTCCAACGCGGCGAGCAGCGACAGCATGGTGATGTGAGCCTCGTCGGCGACCGCGGAGATCCCGGCGAACTTCTTCCCCTCGAAGTGGGGTATTCCCTTGAAGAGCTCCTCCTTGAAGAAGGCCGCATAGGCGTCCATATAGTCCGCCCTGGACTTCTTGTACAGATCCAGCCTGGCCTTGGGAAGAGGCGCCCATCTGGCGACTCCCTCGGTTATCTCCCTTGCGATCAGAGGATACAGCTCCCCGGAGTTCCTCCAGGACTCGACGATCTTTTCTACTATCTTGAACTCCTCGTCGAGCTGCTCGGCCGTGTCGAGGCGGATCGCCTCCACCATGTACAACAGGCTCACCTGAGCGTTTGTCGTCACCGCCATGAGCTGTCTCGACTCCTTCGCATACTCGCGGACCTTGCCCTTGAGCGAGGCCAACTCCGACTCGCTCATATCGACAGTGCTGCTCGGCACGACCCTGAGCATTTCGGTCAGCTTTTCGCCCACTCCCTTCATCTCGTTGACGTAGGCAGCAATTCTCACCGGCGCGCTGGCTATGTCGTGCTGGATCGAGGCTATGTGGCGGTTGATCTGCAGTATCCACCCGATCACCCTGCCCGCATCCTGAATCTCTCGGGAGAACCTAAGCAGCTCCTCCGCCTCGTCGTACACCTCCTGAGCAATATCGGGGCCTATGTTGCCCGCCTGAACCGCGCCGAAACGGACCCTCTCGATCGCCCTGTCGAGCGCCGGGAGAAGCTCTGCCAGCTCCACGACCGCAGGCGACGAGTAGCTTCTCTCTATCAGCTCTCTCCACTTGCCGGTCATCTTCGATGCATCGGTCGACATCTGCTTCATGACGGCCTCCACCTCAGCCGACGCTGCCAGAAACTGATCATGGACCTCGGAGATCCTCCTCTCGACAGAGGAGACCGTCTCCGACAGGACAGAGGGCTGCCCCTCCTGCGCTTGGCACGCCTGACAGGTGAAAAGGGCCATTATCGGCAGAAGCACCGAAAGAACCGTTTTGAATCTCGTCTTCATACCCGTCGCCCCTTTAGAACGGCTGCTCGAAGTTGTCGATGTACCAGCGACCCTTGTCCCTGCGTACCAGGTAGTGGGGCTTGGGCGAACCGTACTGGCGCCCGTTCTCGTCCCACGCCCTGGTCACGACCGTGGCCTGCTCGACCAGCTCTCCCGATATCTCGCGGATCTTCTCCTTCTGCTCCTCGTCGAGGAAGAAGTCCTCAACTCCTGTGCCGCTGTCGAAGCCCTTAAGCACTTCTATTGTCGCCTCGTCGGCCTCTACGTGGACGTAGAACCTGGCAAACCTCTCCAGGTGCAGATCCCAGTGGTATCGGAGCAGCGACTTCTCGGACCTGGTCCCTACGCGCTTGGGATCGATGCAGTCTAGGAACAGGTCGTAGTTCTTCTCCTTGATCGAGGCTGCGAAGATCTCGACCAGCCTCTCGGGGGTGACGTCCCCCGGGACATATCGCACCGTATAGAGAGGGCTTTTGATCTCCTCCATTCGTTCTTCCCCTGCGAATAGGCCGCCAAGCTCCTCTTCTCGGTCGTACAGAGCGAAGGTATGCCCCGGTATGTAGATGGCCACGGGACTCACTATCCACCCCCACTGAGGCGCGACTGTCTTGACCTTCTCCGCCTGCGGTATGACCATCTCGACTCCGCTGATCCTTCCGAGAAGGGTCCAGCTCCCCTCCTCAGGAAAATCCCTGTTGATCAGCCTGCGATAGCGCTTCAGCGCCTCGTAAGGCCCGAACCAGTCGCGGTTCGATATCTCCACGAAGTAGTAACCCTTCGCGCCGCTTCCCACTGAGACGAACTCCCTGCCAAGGTCGATGAACTGCCCGGCCGGGTACTCGAAGCCCTCAAGGACTACATATTTTCCCTTCAGGTCTTCAAAGGAGACTTCGGCGCGGTCCGGCGCGGGAAAGGCCTTCTCGAGCGCCATGGGGCCGGAGAGTATCTCATCTGTGAACTCCTTCCACTCCCGGTCGGCGAGGTCGCCGAACAGCTTTTTAAGCTTCTGCTCGTTCTCTCGGTAGTAGAGCATCTCCCGGGTGATCTCCATGAAGTCACCCTTGCTTCTCATAAGGGCGGTCCTTGCCCTCTGGAAGAGCTCCTCCACCACAGGATCCTCCGGGTACTTCTCCTTCAGCTCTCTCACTCGTTTAAGGGCCTCGTTGTCGTCGTAACCCAGTTTGAAGGGCTGCCCTCGGGAACGGGTCACCCTGTCCTCGAACTTCTTCAGGAAGAACTCCGCGCGTGTGACGTCATTTTTGGGAGCCTGCTCCGCGGCCTCTATCCGCGCCGGAAGAACGGAAACGAACAGGAGGGCAAGTAAAAGCGCAGCCCAGACCCTTCTCAAACAACCGCTCATACATTTCATCTCCTCTCGCCTTTCGGGGGAATGCCTATCGGGAAGCATTTTAGCATCACAGCCTCGTTGACACCCCCTCCCGAGACCAAAAAGCGGGGGTGGTTTTTCCCACCCCTGAAGGGGCTATAGTCCCCGCCTGCATTTCGGCGATTCGGGGTGACAAGATTCACCCCTATTCCAACCCCTTGACTAGCCGAGATTCTCCCTGAGGTCCAGTCGATTTGCCGTCCCTGTCTTTCTGTATATATTACGAAGGTGATACTTCAGTGTGTTCTGCGTTATGAAGAGCATGGAGCAGATGCTCCTGTCCTTCTGCCCTTTGAGCAGAAGCAGGGCGATCTCCGTCTCCTGCCGTGTCAGGTTGAACTCCATAAGCTTTGCGCGGAGGAACAGCTCCTCTCCCCTGTCATCATCTGCACCTTCGACCACCGTCGCGGGAGCAGGGCCCTCTCCAGTCTGTCCTGCCTGAAGGGGGACCTCTCTGCCATCCCAAAGGACGAGCATCAGCAGGAGAAGGCAGACGCCGGGCACCAGCAGGGCGAGATAACCGGCCTCACGCGGTAACACCGCCAGATGGACCGCTCCCTCGGCCAGGACGATCAGGAAGAGACCGCCGTGAACGACCGCCTTCCTCCTGCGTCCCGCCCTGGACGCAAAGTAGATGAGAAGCAGCCAGGCGTAAAGGTCGAGAAAGGCCAGCCCGGTCTCCAGCAGCAGGCGGGGTGGGGTGTAGACAGGGGTGAAGGCCATGAGGAACAGCGCCGTAGCGATGAATGGAAACGCACCTTTGTAGAAGGTCTTGAGCTCGGCCCTCGGATAGAAGCGGAATGCCGCGGCTGCGGCGAGGGTCGACGCAACTCTCAGAAGGGCGTCATGACCGGCGGTAGCGGCCGCTGTGGGGTGAAAGAGCGCCGGTCTCAATTCAAGAAGAAAGCCGTTGGCGGCGTAGAGGCAGAACAGAAAGACCGAAAGCCGCCAGAATGGCAGGGGTACAGCCGCCGCCTCGAACTGCCCCTCGATGCTCTCTTCGGCTGAGTAAAACAGTAGGATCATCGACAGCAAGGGGACCACAATCAGCAGAAATAACGAATTAAAGAGGGATGCGGACGCGCTTGCGACGAGAAGGAGCAGAGCCGCCAGAGGTGCCAGTCCGAAGACGACCGCAACGTCGTCGGGGATAAGCGACGTCAGTGACATACCCCACATCCCGAGCATCAGAGCGGCCCCGGCAGCGGAGAAGATCAGCCCCGACAG
>JBAYOX010000030.1:0-12466 GCA_041678025.1 Aminobacteriaceae bacterium | reverse complement strand
TCCTCGGCGCTGAAGTGCTGTATCGCATAGCCGACGAGGTAGTTGACCGTCTCCTCTATCTTGCGCATGTCGCCTTCATCAACCGCGAGGGAAAAACTAGCAAAGCGCTCGACCAGCTTCCTGTGCTGGTCGTCGATAATGCCGATGCCGATTTCAAGGTCGTCGCTCCACTGTACGCCCATACGCGGACCCCCCCCTTCACGCCGCAGTGTGTTGGATACATATTATCTTTAACTGATATTGTATCAGAAAACGAGGCGATGAATGATGGTTGAGTGTATAATAATTGATCATCTTTCAGGCAGACAGGGAAGGAATTGATTGTTTATGAAGATAACCGTGCTTTACGGGGGCGAGGGCCCTGAGAGGGAGGTCTCGCTCAAAAGCGGGGCGGCGGTGGCGGCGGCGTTCGCCGAGGGCGGTCGCCGGGTAGCTGCAGTGGATCTGGTGCATAAGGAAGACCTCCCCGCCATTTTGAAGCAGGAGTCGGTGGAGTTCGCCTTCATCGCCCTTCACGGCGGGTGGGGGGAGGACGGCGCTCTGCAAGCGGCCCTTGAGATGATCGGAGTTCCATTCTCGGGGTCGGGGCACGCTTCGTGCGCCATCGCCATGGACAAGACCGCCAGCAAGGCGCTCTTCCGTATGAAGGGTATTCCCACTCCCGGAGGGATCGAGGTAGTGCAGGGTGCTGGTGTCCGCGAGGTGATGGAGGATCCGGGATTTACCCCTCTGCTTGAGAGGTGCGGTAAGCTCGTGGTCAAGCCTTGCTGTGCGGGCAGCACAGTGGGCGTCTCCATTCTCGAGGGGACCGACCGTCTGACCGAGGCCCTTGATGACGCCTTCGCCATCAACCCAAGGGCGCTGGTGGAGGAGTACATACCGGGACGGGAGCTGACCGTTACCATCTCCGAGAGGGACGGGGTTCCGTACTGCCTACCGATCATAGAGATTCAGCCCGTAGCGGGTTTTTACGACTACAGCTCCAAATACACCCCCGGCATGTCGGAGTATCTGATCCCCGCCCCGCTCTCCGATGCCACTACGAAGGCCGTGGAAAGCGCCTCGCTCGACGCATATGCGGCCCTTGGGTGTGCCTCCTACGGCAGGGTCGACCTCAGGCTCGACGACGAGGGGCGCCCGTACGTGCTGGAGGTCAACACCGTGCCGGGCATGACCGCCAGCAGCCTTGTGCCGAAGGCAGCCGCCGCGGCGGGTCTGTCGTTCTCCGATTTTCTGGAGGAAGTGGTTCTGTCGTCCATTGAGGCCAGGCGCGGAGTTCAGTAGTCCGCTACGTGACGGAAGCGCTCGCAAAAGGCCGCGGAGGGCATATTCACCGCCGCGGCGAGGCGCTCCAGCTCCGCCCCGGGCAGAAAGTCTTCTCTCTCCAGCCTTATCATGTACTCTCGCGCGATCCGGTACTGAATCGAGCCGGTGTTGACCCTCCTGACGCGGGTCTTCCCCGTGGCCGGGTCGATAAGCTTGTTGAAGGGGATGGGGACTATCTGGTTGTCCTGTATCGAGATAAGCGAGTTTGTCCCGCCGTCACGAAGAAACTCGAAGGCGCCGAACCCAAGGTTTCTCGTGTACTCGATGTCGAAGGCGTTGGGGGGGGCGCAGCGGACCTCGTACCCCACCTCCTTGTTGTTTATCGTCATCTTCAGTCCAAGCGCGCGCAGAGTGGCCAGCAGCTCTTTTTTAAGGACGTCCGAGAAGTTGATCTCGGCGTAGCGGATGTGTCCGTGGTCGTCGCGCTCGATGCAGTCGGCCGCCTCCAGATCCTCCAGGCTTATCCTTTCGATCAGCCCCTCCGCCGCAACTGCGACCCCGTAATCCCTGCCGGAGGCCAGCCGCTTGATTATCGCGCCGGCGATGATGTCCACAACGAGGGAGAGGGGGATCTTCTCCGTGCCGGGGAACTCCTCCGGTATGATGGTCAGAGTGGCCCCGGCGCTCTTGCCTATTCCGAGCGCCAGGTGCCCTGCGACCCGTCCCATGGCGACGACCAGGTACCACCTGCCCGTTGTCTTTGCGTCCTCCATCAGATTGGTGACGAGCTGAGTTCCGAGGGAGCGCGCCGTCTCGAAGCCGAAGGTGGGGATCCCCTCCGGCAGCGGCAGGTCGTTGTCGATGGTCTTCGGGACGTGCGCGAACCTGATCGACAGCCCCAGGTGGCTCTTTGCGTAGTCGGATATGCAGGAGGCTGCGAAGGCCGTGTCGTCCCCTCCGATGGTCACCAGATGGGTCACCCCCATCTTCGCCAGTGTGTTCACCACGTTTCGCAGCGTTTCCTCGCTCTTGGTGGGGTTAAAGCGTGAGATCCGCAGGATGCTGCCTCCGTCGGAGTGAATCCTGCTCACAGTATCGATGGTCAGCGGAACGGCCCTTCTCTCACCCTTACCCAGGTGTTCGAAGCCGTCATATATGCCGTACACCTCCCACCCCGACTTCATCGCCTCTATGGTGACGGAGCTGATAACGCTGTTGATGCCGGGGGCTGGGCCTCCTCCGCATACAATAGCCAGTGTGTTCTTCTCGGGAAAGGTCATATTAGGCCTCCTGTGTTTTTTCAAATCTTAGAGGAATTTTAACACATGGCGAGTAGAGGGGTGCGCGCGGGCTGGTGAACCGATCACGCATAAAATAATACCACCCGAAATGAACGTCTGTGAAATCCGTGATAGAATTGATTTAATAGAATGTCTTCCACGGAAAAAGTTGCTGGTATACTTGCAGAGAGCGGTGCGCATGACGCTTGCTTTAGTTGGTCGAAGGGTTGCCGAAGATTATAGCCGGGCCGTTTTAAGGCGTTTTCGGAGGTTAGTTAATGAAAGACAAAGAAAAGCGTTCAGGTGAATTTGAAGCCGCCCTGATAGCCCTTAACCGCCTTGAAGTGGCGCGGCTTCTTACTGATGAGAGCGACGAGCGCGACGTGATGCTGCGCGTGGAACAGGACGTGGTGCCTGCGATGGAGAGACTGGGCAGGCTTTGGGAGGGTGGAAAGGTATCGCTGTCCCAGGTGTACATGAGCGGCAGGATATGCGAGGAGGTAGTCCTCAGGTTACTGCCGCAACATAGCACGCCGTCGGGCGGCGGAGTCAGGACGGCGCTGGCGGTGCTCGAGGACAGACACATGTTGGGAAAGCGAATGGTGGCGGCCTCCCTTACCGCGTCCGGGCATCCCTTCTTCGACTACGGAAGCACGGACGCGGATACTCTGGTGAGCCGCATCGAGTCGGACGGAGTCGATCTGCTGCTTGTCTCGACGCTGATGCTCAACTCGGCGCTTAGAGTGCGCAAGGTGCGCGAAGGCCTTGACCGTCTGAAACGTCCTGTGAGGATAGTGGTCGGTGGGGCCCCCTTCCGCCTCGAGCCGGAGCTTTGGCGCGAGACAGGGGCCGACGCGATGTGCAGGAACGCAAGCGAGGTCGTTTCCATTGTGGAATCTTTCTCCAGGGGTGATCAGAGATGAAACGCGCCGGTTCGATGACCTCCATGGAGAGGGTGATGGCCGCTCTCTCTCTCAAGGAACCCGACAGAGTGCCTTGGTTTCCTCTGCTGACCACGACCGGGGCCAGGGAGCTGGGCCTGACTATAAAAGAGTACTTCTCGAAGGGCGTGAACGTGGCCGAAGGGCAGCTTCGAATGAGGGCGAAATATGGACATGACTGTCTTTATGCCTTCTTTTATGCATCCGCGGAGGTGGAGGCGTGGGGGGGCGAGACGACATACTCCGATGACGGGCCGCCGAACTGTGGAATACCGCCACTGTCGTCGTCCGAGGAGATACTATCGCTGCACCCTCCGCTGGTGAGAGAATCCCCCTCGCTGCTGAAGACCCTTGATGCCATCGGGATCATGAAGGCCGACATCGGCGACGAGGTTCCGATTCTGAGCGTGGTCATCTCCCCCTTCTCCCTCCCTGCGATGCAGATGGGACTTGAGTCGTACATCGAGCTGCTCTGCGAGCGGCCGGAGCTCTTCGCCCGCCTCATGGAGATCAACGAGGAGTTCGCCGTCGAATGGGCTAGGGCGCAGATTGAGGCGGGCTCTACGGCCATCATCTATTTTGACCCGATTTCGTCCCCGACGATCATACCCAGGGAGCTCTATCTCAAGACCGGATTCCCCGTAGCGAGGCGCACTATATCCAAAATCGGCGGCACCGCAGCAATGCACTTCGCCTCCGGAAGGTGCATACCTATTTTGGAGGATGTTTTGAAGACCGGCGTGGGAGCGGTGTCCGCAGGGTGCGAGGAGGACCTGGGCGAGTTGAAACGGCTGGCCGCGGGCAAGATCGCGCTTGTGGGGAACTTTAACGGGCTTGAGATGAGAAGGTGGTCTCCAACCCGTGCCGAAGAGGAAGTTAAAAAGGTCCTCGCTGTCGCCGCTCCGGGAGGAGGCTTTATCCTCTCCGACAGCCACGGAGAGATACCGTGGCTGGTCACGGACGAGGTATTGCACGCCACAGGAGAGGCCGTCCGCAAGTGGGGGAGCTACCCTCTTGGCTGGTTAAGCTAGATGGCCACAGAAATAGGCATCATGGCGTGCAGGACGCTTCTCCGTGAGATGGAAGCGCTCGTCTCTCAGATGAGACTGAGCTCCTGCGAGATAGTACCGTTCCCGTGCGACTGTTCTGTTGTATCGCGCCCCAATGTGCATCTGGTGGATATGATAAAGGAGGCGACGGATCGCTTCGGTCACGTCGTCATCGTGGGCAGGCCCTGCTTTCTGGAGAGGGATCCCGCCGCCCGTCTTCCCGATGCTGTCTCCATCATCAGGCGCGGCTTCGACCTCTTTCTCCCGACGTCTCTGATCGGGCGTCTGCAGAGAGAGGGAGCGTACATCATAACTCCCGGATGGCTCGATAACTGGAGAGAGAGGGTGGGGTCGGCGTGGGGTTTCGACGCCGACGGAATCAGGAGCTTCTTTGCCGAGTCATGCGACAGACTGCTTCTGCTTGATACTGGAGTTTACACCGACTGCGCGTCCAGAATGGCCGAGTTCGCCGCCTATGTCGACCGTCCGTTCGAGATCATGCCGGTAGGTCTGGACATGGCCGGGCTTTTTCTGAAGGACGCGCTCCGAGGCGAAGCGCCGCGCGGACGCGAGGATGAACAGGCCGCTCCCGAGCCCTCGGGGCTTGCCGCCGACTATGCGATGTTGCTCGACATGATGAGCCGTCTTGTGGAGTATACTGCCGAGGAGGATGTCGCAAGGGCCTTCTTCGAGCTGTTCGATATTCTCTGTGCGCCATCCTTTCAGGCTTATGTCCCCTTTTCTAAGGAGGGCGCGGGCGAGGCGCTTGTCTTCCCCGAGCATAGTGTTCTGCCCGAAGGGGCTGTAGAGAGGATGCAAGCGGTGGAAGAGGCGTGTTCATGGTGGGGGGACGAAGGAGGCTTTCTCCTGCGGCTCAGCCGCGAAGGGGAGAGAATGGGCTTCCTCCTGGTCGATGAACTGGTGATTCCGAAGAACAGGGAGCGTTATTTCAACAGCGCGGTCACAGTGCAACCGATCCTATCCCTCGCCGTCGCCAACACGCGCAACTATCGAGAGCTGGAGCGCACCAACGAGTCGTTGGTCGCGACCATGCGTCAGGCCGCCGAGATGGCGAGCCGGGCGGAGGCTGCGAATATCGCAAAAAGTGCGTTCCTCGCCAACATGAGCCACGAGATCCGCACTCCCATGAACGGCATCATAGGCATGATAGAGCTGCTGCTCTCGACCGAACTGGACGAAGAGCAGATCGAGTACGCCGAGACTGTCAAAAACTGCGGCGATTCCCTCCTCACGCTAATCGACGACATCCTGGACCTGTCCAGGATAGAGGCTGGCAAGATGAGGCTCGTAACAGCGGAGTTCGACCTTCGCTCTCTGGTGGACGAAATGAGCTCGATGTTCGCTCTGCGCGCCAGAGAGAAAGGGTTGGTCTTCCGAACGGAGGTGTACCCCGCTCTCCCGTCGCCGCTTATCGGAGACCCCGACCGTCTACGTCAGATTCTCGTGAACTTTATAGGCAACGCGGTGAAGTTCACGAACGAGGGGTATATCACGCTTCGCGTAGATGTCAGGGAGGAGACGGAGAGGGATGTCCTGCTTCGCCTCTCCGTGCTGGACTCGGGCATAGGGGTCGCTCCTGACGTCAAAGAGCATCTGTTCGACAAGTTCACTCAGCTTGACCCCTCAAGCACCAGAAAGTTTGGTGGAGTCGGGCTTGGGCTCGCCATAACCAAGGAACTGTCAAATATGATGGGCGGCGTAATAGGTGTCGAAAGCCCCGCTGCTGCATCCACGCCCGGCGTAGGACAGGGTTCGGAGTTCTGGCTGGAGGTGCGTCTGGCGAAGACCGCCGAGGCTCGGGCGGTACGCCGGGTTTTTGATTCAGGCCGGGGCGGACAGGGGGGCATTACAGGCTCAAGCAGGCGAATACTGGTCGTAGACGACTGCCCTTTGAACACCAGAGTCGCCCTTGTAATGCTGCAAAAGCTCGGCTTTGAAGCGGACTCGGTGACGAACGGAGCCGAGGCGCTTGCTGCCCTCAGAATGAGGGACTACGATCTCGTGCTCATGGACGTGCAGATGCCGGTGATGGACGGTGAGGAGGCCGTTAGAATAATCAAGAACGAGCCCGAGTACGCAGAGTACCGCAATATCCCCATCGTGGCCATGACGGCTCATGCGATGGAGGGTGACAGAGAGAAGTACCTGGAGCTAGGGATGGACGACTACTTGCCGAAACCTGTCACAGTGGACGCGCTGCGCTCAGTGCTGAACAAGTGGCTTCCGAATGGGCTGGAGGGAGATTAGCGGGGGAGATTCAGGGTTTTGGACCGACACGAGCGCGGACAACTGTTTTTTCAGCAGCGCCCGGGGCGGAGGATTGAAAAAAGGGGGTGTGAGGATGAGAAAGTTTGCGACACTGATACTGGCTCTGTGTCTGCTTACGGCGATGCGGTGCGAGGCGCATCTCTCCGTCGGGTACGAGGCGACCGCGGCGGTGGCCAGGGAGGGGGTCTGGAGGGCGATTACATCGGGAGAGGGAGACACAGCCACCGTAGCGGTAATGGACGGGGGCAAGATTGTCTACTCCGAGTGCTTCGGAGCGGCGGAGCGTGCGACTAACCGCCTTTCCGACAGCCGGACGCGCTTCAATATCGGTTCCACCAGCAAGATGTTCGCAGCCGTAGCGATACTGCTGCTGGCCGATGACGGGAAGCTGACGCTCGACGACCCGGTGGTTAAACATCTTCCCGAGTTCACGATGCGCGACGGGCGATACAGGGATATCACCGTGAGGATGCTGTTTAACCACTCATCCGGGCTTCCCGGCTCGACCTTCACCTTTGAGTACGAGCCATCCTTCGACACCCACGCTCTGTTGCTTGAAGTTCTGCGCGAGTCGGATCTAAAGCACTCTCCCGGTGCGATGGGCATCTACTGCAACGACGGTTTCACCCTGGCCGAGATGATCGTCGAAAGGCTGTCCGGCAAGAGCTTTATCGACTTCGTAGCGGAGCGCATCTTCACCCCGCTCGGGATGCAGGACAGCGCGGCCAGCATCGGCGAGACCGGAGGCGAGGTCGCCTTCTTCTACGACGTTCCGAAGGGTAGAAAGTTCCCGCTTGAGGCGGTCCGCGTGCACGCGGCGGGGGGACTGTCGTCGACCGCCGAGGATCTGTGCCGTTTCGCCGACAGCTTCACCGCGGGAGGAGATCACATACTGAGCGACGCCATGCTTGAGGAGGCTCTGAAGAGCCATCCGACCCCCTTCACCAAGCATCTGAGGGGGAGGGCCATTCTGGATGCCTTCGGCTGGGACTACGCATGGATTCCATCCTACCGAGACGACGGAATACAGGTGCTTGGGAAGAGCGGTGGCACTATTTTCTTCTCGACAAACCTTCTTGTCGCTCCGTCGGAGCGTCTAGCAGTGGCCGTGAGCATAGCGGGCGGAGTCGACGCACCGGGGATCTGCCGCACTATTTTCGACGCCCTTATGAAGGAGAAGGGGCTTCCCCACTATACAAAGCCGCCTCTTGAAAAGCCCAAGGCCCCGCAGCCGATCCCAGAGGAGCTGCTGGCGTTCGAGGGGGATTACGTCAAGGGTGATTGTGCCGTGCGCTTCGTCTTCGACCGAGACGAGGGCATTCTGAACATCCATTGCCTGCTTCCCGCGCCTAAGCAGGGTGAGGAAGCACCGCCCCCGATGTCCTACGTCTACAGCGAGGGAATGTTTCACGACCTGGACGCCGGGACATCCTACTACTTCGTATCCGAAGGCGACGAAAAATATCTGTTTGCCGACAGGATCTCCGGCTACGGCATGAACACGCTCGCTTATCAGAAGCTGAAGGGAGTGGAGAGTCCGAAGCGCCTGGCCTTGGAGATGGACGGAGTGCTGTGGATAACGCGCAACGCCCTTCCGTCCGAACTGATCGTGGACGGAAGGCTGACGTTACGCTCGTCCATCAGCCCGGAGCTACCCGGCTACGTGTTCACGCTCAATCCGCAGAGGGTCGAGAACGCGGACTCAGCGAGCATTGCCGCGACATCCTTTAGGGATCAGTTCTCGCTGACGTTCTTTCAGAGGGGCGGAAAGACCAGAATGAGGGCCGCGCATATGGTTTTCTCGCGCGCGGACGAGGCAGAGGCGCTGGCCGCAGGGGTTAGCGGCGTCGTGACCCCTCAGGATGGAGAGAACGAGTGGCGCAGGGCGGAGGAGGACATGATCCTCTCGTTCTCCATTCCGCACAAGGGGCGAGTGGTCGCTGTGAATCCAGACGGCGCCGTCTCCGACATCATCTATGATAGTGCCGTCGACAGCGGCGAGCTGTACGCTCCGGTGGGTTCGCTGATAATGTTCGCAGGAGCTCCGGGGGACGAGTTCACAGTGAAGGCCAGATAGAAAGAGCAGGGGTGCCCGTGTCGCAGGGGCGCCCCTCAAACTGTCATCTGCAGAGGTCGAAGGACTGCAGCAGGGTCTCGCAGAACTCCTCGACCTCCGCTGCGGTCTCGAGCGATAAGGCGTGAGCCGCCGCCCTCTCCAGATCGGACTTCCTAAGGCCGCGAACTATCCATCTGGCCTGCAGTATGGATGCGGGGCTCATGCTGAACTCGGTCAGTCCCATCCCCAGCAGCACCGGTATCAGCTTCGGGTCGCCCGCGGCCTCGCCGCACATGCCGACGGGGATGCCCGCGCTCTTGCCGTTGTCTATTACGGTTTTCACCAGGCGCAGGACGGCGGGGTGGTAGGGGGAGTAGAGGGAGGCCAGCTTGTCGTTCCCCCGGTCGACAGCGACCGTGTACTGGATGAGGTCGTTCGTCCCGATGCTGAAGAAGTCGCACTCGCGCGCGAAGTGGTCGGAGAGGATGGCCGCGGAGGGTACCTCGACCATTATCCCGGATGTCACTCCCTCGTCGAAAGGGGTGGATGTCCGTCTTAGATCGTCCTTTACCTCCTCCAGTATGACCTTCGCCTCGCGCAGCTCTCTCAGGCAGGAGATCATGGGGAAGAGTATGCGCACCTTTCCGAAGGCGCTCGAGCGAAGGATCGCGCGGAGCTGGACCTTGAATATCTCCTGCCGGTCGAGGCATAGCCTGATGGCTCGGTATCCGAGGAAGGGGTTCTCCTCCTCCGGGATGGAGAGGTAGTCGAGCTTCTTGTCGCCGCCGATGTCCAGCGTTCTGATGACCACCGGGCGGCCTTTCATGCCCTCGACGACAGTCCTGTACGCCTCGAACTGCTCGTCCTCCGTGGGGAGCATGGAGCTCTCGAGGTAGAGGAACTCCGTTCGGTAGAGGCCGATAGCCTCGCCGTCGTTCTTTATCACCTCGTCCAGGTCGCGCGAAGAACCGACGTTTGCGCCGAGCTCCACTGCGACGCCGTCCAGCGTGACAGTCTCCTTGCCGTGAATTTCAGAGAGCCTGCGAAGAAAGCACTCGTACCTCTCCTGTCTCTCTCTGTATCTGGCCAGGGTGGCCTCGTCCGGGTTCACCACGATCTCGCCCGTCTCGCCGTCCAGGATAAGCAGGTCGTCGACATCCACCGCATCCAGAATGCCCTGCGCGCTCATGACAGCGGGGACCTGCATGGTGCGTGCGATTATCGCAGCGTGTGACGTCCTGCCGCCGGATGCCGAGATAACCCCCAGGGTCATCTCGCGGTCGATCTGCGACATGTCCGAGGCAGTGAAGTCGCGCGAGACAAGGATGCCCCTTTCGCGAAGCTGGGTCATCCCCGAGCCGCTTACCTGCAGCAGCAGCTTTATCACCCGCTCGGATATATCCCTCACGTCGTCGGAGCGGGCCTTCATGTAGTCGTCCTCCATGTCCTCGAAGATCTGCACGAGGCTGTCAGCGACCTGCTTCACCGCCCATTCGGCGTTCGCATTCTCGTCGATTATCAGCCCCTCGATCCTCCCGGTGAAGTCAGGGTCCTGCAGCATCAGCCCGTGGGCCTCGAAGATGGCGGCCTCGTTGGGGCCGACGTTCTCAAGCACTCTTGAGTAAGACTCGCGGATCTGCTCCCCGGCGAACTCAAGGGCATTACGAAAGCGCCGAAGCTCGCGCTCCGGGTCGTCGACATACTCCTTTACAATATCAATCCGCTCTTTCCAGTGAATGACCGCCCTGCCTATCGCAATACCCGGAGAAACGCCGATCCCCTTCATCGTGTCTTCGCACCTGCCTGTCGAATATATATCGTATAATTATACACGCAGTCTCGCGTTTAATGTAAAATGGCAAAATCAGCCTCGATCGAGGCGTACTACAAGTGTAAAAAAAGGAGGAAAAGGCCGTGCGGCATCCTTTAATCGGCATTGTCGGCAACCTGTACATCGAGAGGGAATGGGCGTTTTCCGGGCTTGAGCGGAATTATACCAACAACGACTACGTTGCGGCGGTGGAGAGGGCGGGGGGCACTCCGCTGGTCCTGCCCGTAGTGAAAGGACAGGATATTGCGGAGGAGCAGGCGAGGTGTGTAAACGGGCTTCTCGTGCCCGGCGGTTACGACATCGATCCGCTGCTCTACGGGGAGGAGCCTGCGCGAGCTCTTGAGTACGTCTACAGGGACACGGACATATTTCAGCTCCGCGCTATAAAGACCGCGCTTGATCTCGGGATGCCTATCCTCGGAATATGCAAGGGTATGCAACTTCTGAACGTGGCCTGCGGGGGTACTCTGCACCAGCATCTGGGAGATAATCCCGACTTTTTCGTGCAGCACTCGCAGGTCAGAAAGCGCCACTACCCCAGCCACACCGTCGTTACTGCGGGCGAGTCCGCCATAGCGGGCCTGTTCGGCGGCTCATTCCCGGTGAACAGCTTCCACCATCAGGCGCTTAAGGCGCTTGGTAGAGGGCTTACTGTCACGTCAAGGGCGATGGACGGAGTTGTAGAGTCGGTGGAGATGGAGGGGGTCCCCTTCGTAGTGGGGGTTCAGTGGCATCCGGAGATGATGCTGACCGGCTGCGACGATATGCTCCCGCTCTTCCTTCGCTTTGTGGAGGAGGCCGGAAAGTTCGCGGCGGGCGAAGTGACGCACGAGGCGATGTTCTGAACTGCTCTGGCTATCTCCTCGCTCGATGCCGCCTGCTACTGCAACACAGCAGCCATATCCCGGGTCGCGTAAGTTTCGCGCTAATTTTGTAGTGTAAATAGGGGCGTCTCAGGCGATCGTGGCTTATAAACGCCTTCGGGTGGTATTATAGGGTCTCAAATGATGTCGGACTTGCTGTATTTTAAAGATCAACAGCCCACAGTGCGATAGAGAGAGTATAGCTGGAAAAACGTTTATCTGTTGCTTTCGTCGGTGCTCTTTTCCATTCGAGTAGCTACTCTTTTGGAGGTGTGAGTGGTGAAACGAACAGCGACAATCAAGGACGTCGCCCTTCTGGCGGGCGTGTCCACTGCGACCGTGTCTCACGTTATCAACGGCACCAGGCAGGTTGGGAGCATACTGAGCGACAGGGTGAATCAGGCGATCTACGAGTTGGGCTACAGGCCTAACCTGATCGCCCGAAGCCTTAGAAAAAAGGGCTCCGGGTCCATCGGGGTCATCCTCGTGGACGACACCCACCCCTTCTTCTGCGAGTCCACAAGAGGCGTCAGGGACGCGGCCCTTGAGGCCGGATACAACATCCTCGTCTGCAACTCCTGCGGCGAGCCGGAGCGCGAGAACGGCTTCCTGGAGATGCTCGCCGAAAAGAGGGTGGAGGGGATCATCCTCTTCAACGTCCGAAGCTCGCGTCTGAGGGAGATGGCGCGGCTAAGGGTCTCCGTTCCCGTCGTACTGGTGGACCGCGAAGGGGGCCGAAGACGAATGGATTCCGTCGTGGTGGATCACTACACGGGCGCGTTGGAGGCTATGGATCACCTTCTATCCCTGGGGCACGGGAGGATTGCCGTCATCACAGGCCCGACAAACTCTCCCCCCTCTCTGCTGCGCCTTAAAGCCTACAGCCACTCG
>JBAYOX010000029.1:0-12559 GCA_041678025.1 Aminobacteriaceae bacterium | reverse complement strand
TGGAGACCTACGCCGTTCTTTCACTTCTTATGAGCATAATCCTCCTCAACGGAATTACACTGTAGTTCGTCAGGGGGGAATGCAAAGATGTCCTTGGCGGATATAAAGAAAAAAATAGAATCTGACGCGCGTGAAGAGGCCGAGAAAATTCTCTCGAAGGCAAGAGAGGACGTAGAGTCCATCAAAAAAAGAGCGGACTCAGAGATAAAGAGCCTGGAGGATGGATACTCATCCCGCTTTAAGAGTGAACAGCCGGAGATCTCCCGTAGAAGGGAGATAGTCGCATCCCTGGACGTAAAAAAGATCGAACTCGGTGTTAAGCAGAGGGCGATAACGGATGCGTTCGTCGGGGCGGTGAAAATCCTCGCCTCCCTGCCCAATGATAAGTACCTCGCTTTTGCCGGTAATCTGATGAAAAAGGCAGTCCAATCGGGTTCGGAGTCCGTCATTGTTTCGAAGTCCGAGAAGAGGATAACAGCCGATTGGCTGGCAAAGCTTAATTCTGAAAATGGCTGGTCGCTAAAGCTAAGCGATGAGAAACGAGATATTTCTGGTGGTTTTTATCTCGAACAGGACAATATTGAGACGGATTGTTCTTTCGAAATGCTTGTCCGTTGGGTTAGAGACGAGATCGAGGCAGACGTTGTCAAGCGGCTGTTTTCGGCGTGATCGGGGGTGACGCTCCATGGCTCCGGCTGAGCGTTTTGCCTATACGGTCTCGCGACTCCGGGCAATGTCCGGACGTCTTATCGAAGATTCTCTGATTCAACGTATTCTGGATTGCGACGATCTGGATTCGGCCCTCAAGGTGCTGGCCGAGACCGCTTATGCCCCTTGGCTTGTTGAGCTCAAGGGTGGAACCGACTTTGACAGGGTTATTGAGGCGGAGCTTCTGCACGTCTACGAGGAGGTTCAGAAGTTCGTCCCGGACGTTCGTCTGGTCCACCTGTGTCGCATCCCTTACGACTTTCACAATGTCAAGGTCCTTGTTAAGAGCGCAATTCTTGTAAGAGAGGGAGGGGAGAGGCGTTTTGACCTCCTGACTCCCCTTGGAATTATCCCGACCGATGCGCTAATCATGGCTATCGAAAGCGAGGACTACCGTCTTCTGCCATTCGGGCTGCATCGACTTATGCCCCAGTGTATGACTCAATGGGAGCAGACCAAAGACGTCCTGCAGGTGGAGAACATACTCGACGCAGGGCTTTTCTCCGTTCTCACGGAGCTTGCAGCGGAGACCGGATTTGATTCGGCCGCAAACTGGGTGAGAGGCAGGATCGACGCAGAGAATATACGCAATCTCCTGCGCCTTAAGCGCATGGATGCGGAATCCGGACATGCCAGTGCCTTCCTGCACGATGGGGGGCGGCTGTCCAGGGACAAGCTTCTGCCCATACTGAACGAGCCAGTCGAAAGCTGGCCGCGCATCCTATCCTTCTCCGACGTGGCGGGAGTCTTCTCGAACGTCCAGGATATGTCGGACGTCGGTGCCATGCTGGTGGATATGGAAAAAGTACTGGACGAGTATGTCTCCTCGGTGTTGGCTCAGGCCAAGTATGAGGCTTTTGCGCCGGAGAACGTGATTGCCTTCCTGTGGCAGAAGGAGATTGAGGCAAAGAATCTGCGAATTGCCCTGGTCTCCGTGGCTAACAATACGGATAGGAGCATAGCGAGGGGGTTGCTTCGTCATGGCCGCTAAAACTACGGGCTCTCCCATGGCCGCTGTCGGCGAGTACGAGACAGTCCTTCCGTTCCAGGCTGTCGGTGTAAAACCGTATATTGTAAAACAGGACGATTCTTCCAGCGTGGATACGGTCTTGCTTGAGCTTGCAAGGGCCGGTTATGCAGTCGTCTTCGTTCAGGAGGCCTTTTTCCTGTCGCACAGCAGCCGCATTGATGAACTCAACGATGAGTACGACACGAGCTTCATTCCAATCCCGGGACTGAAGGGAAGCATGGGAGTCGGCCTTGAATCGATCCGTAGCGGTGTTGAACGTGCGGTTGGCATGGACATTTTCGCGGTGAAGTAATGAATAGAAGTTTGGAGGCGATAGATTGTGGCCGCTGAAAAGATAATTAAGGGTGCTATTGAGAAGATCTCAGGCCCCCTAGTGGTGGCAAAAGGCATGTTTGGTGCCGGAATGTACGACGTGGTCAGGATAGGCGACCTTGGGCTGGTCGGTGAGATAATCGAGCTCAGAGGAGATACTGCCTCTATCCAGGCGTACGAGGAGACCTCCGGATTGATGCCGGGCGAGGTGGTCGTCAGCACCGGAGAGCCGCTTAGCGTCGAGCTTGGGCCGGGCCTCATCGAGCAGTTCTATGACGGAGTGCAAAGGCCCCTTAACCTCATTGAGGACGTGGCGAAGAGCCACTATATCTCAAGAGGGATAGACGTCCCGGCTATAGACAGAAAGAAGAAGTGGGATTTTACCCCCAAGGTCAAAGCCGGAGACCAGGTGGAGCAGGGCGACATACTGGGGGTGGTTCAGGAGTCCGTCCTCGTTGAACACAAGGTAATGGTTCCTGTTGGAATGAGCGGAAAGGTCGTCAAGGTCGAGAAGGGGTCGTTCACTGTAGAAGAGGTCGTCGCCGTGTTGGAGCACGACGGAAAGAAGCAGAACGTCACCATGCTCCAGCGCTGGCCGGTCCGTAAGCCCCGTCCAGTCGCAAAGCGCCTTGCTCCGGTGACACCGATGACCACCGGACAGAGGGTAATCGACACATTCTTCCCGATTGCCATGGGCGGTACCGCCTGTGTTCCTGGCCCCTTCGGGTCGGGCAAAACAGTGGTGCAGCACCAGCTCGCAAAGTGGGCCGAGGCCGAAATCGTGGTCTACGTCGGTTGCGGCGAGCGCGGCAACGAGATGACCGACGTTCTTCTAGAGTTCCCGGAGCTTGAGGACCCGCGCTCAGGGCACCCCCTTATGAAGCGCACGGTTCTGATAGCGAACACTTCCAACATGCCGGTTGCTGCGCGTGAGGCGAGCATCTACACTGGTATTACAATGGCAGAGTACTACCGCGACATGGGCTACTCTGTCGCTCTTATGGCGGACTCGACAAGCCGTTGGGCCGAGGCGCTCAGAGAGATGTCCGGTCGTCTTGAGGAGATGCCCGGCGAGGAAGGATACCCGGCATATCTCGGGACACGCATGGCCTCCTTCTATGAGAGAGCCGGAAGGGCCGTGGTGCTGGGCAAAGAGGGTAGAGAGGCCTCCGTGACAGCAATCGGCGCTGTGTCGCCTCCCGGAGGGGACCTTTCCGAGCCTGTCAGCCAGAACACTCTGCGGGTCGCAAAGGTCTTCTGGGGGCTTGACGCCAGCCTTGCATATCAGCGGCACTTCCCTGCCATCAACTGGCTTTTGAGCTACTCCCTTTACACCGAGAAGCTCGACGAGTTCTGGGACACCAAGTTCGACGACGAGTGGAGTCCGCTTCGCATCGAGGCCATGACACTGCTTGAGGAGGAGGACAACCTCCGCGAGATAGTCCGCCTGGTCGGGGTCGACGCTCTGTCGAAGGAGGAGAGGATGGTCCTTGAGACGGCGAAGTCTCTTCGAGAGGACTTCCTTCACCAGAACGCCTTCCACGAGATAGACACCTATGCATCGATGGAGAAGCAGTACAAGATGCTGAGGACAATCCTCCTCTTCCATAAAATTGCCATGGACGCACTCAGAAAGGGTGCTTCCATGAACGAAATATTCAACCTTCCTGTCAGGGAGAGCATAGCCAGGATGAGGTATCTGGAGGAGAAGGATATAGCCAAGATTGATGAGGTCGAAAGCCAGGTCAAGAAAGAAGTAGCCGGGGTTACTCCCGTTGGAGGTGAAAACGATGCTGCCTAAAGAGTATAAGACCATAGGCGAACTCTCCGGCCCACTTCTCCTTGTAAACAAAACGCAGAACGTCCGATACGACGAGCTAGTAGAGATCGAGCTCGGCAACGGCGAGAGACGAAGGGGAAGGGTCCTGGAGATAACGTCGGATAGTGCCCTTGTTCAGGTGTTCGAGGGAACCGACGGTATAGACATAAAGTCCGCCAAGGCGATGTTCCTTGGAAAGGTCCTAGAGTTCCCCGTCAGCAGGGACCTGCTGGGCCGCATCTTCAACGGAAGAGGAGAGCCGATAGACGACGGCGCTCCGATACTTCCGGAGAAGAAGCTGGATATCAACGGAATGCCGATGAACCCGTTCTCGAGAGACTATCCGTCAGAGTTCATTCAGACAGGCATATCGACCATCGACGGTATGAACCCGATGGTGAGAGGGCAGAAGCTCCCGATATTCTCCGGCAGCGGACTGCCGCATAACAGAATGGCAGCGCAGATAGCCCGTCAGGCCACGGTCATAAGCGGCCAGGAGGACTTCGCTGTCGTCTTCGCCGCAATGGGCATCACGTTTGAAGAGGCCTCCTTCTTTATGGAGGACTTCAGAAAGACAGGCGCAATCCAGAGGACGGTCATGTTCGTCAACCTGGCGGACGACCCGGCAATCGAACGTATCACGACCCCTCGGATCGCGCTGACGGCGGCCGAATACCTTGCGTTCGAGCAGGATATGCACGTTGTGGTAATACTTACGGACCTCACGAACTACTGCGAGGCCCTTCGCGAAATCTCCGCGGCGAGGAAGGAGGTCCCGGGACGTCGAGGTTACCCCGGCTACCTATACACGGACCTTGCGACGATGTACGAGCGCGCAGGAAGACTGAAGGGGAAGAAGGGGTCGATCACACAGATCCCGATTCTCACGATGCCTGAGGACGACAAGACCCACCCGATCCCCGACCTTACAGGTTATATCACGGAGGGGCAGATCATCCTGAACCGCACGCTTCACAGGAAGGGTATATATCCGCCAGTGGACGTCATGCCCTCTCTATCCAGACTTAAGGACAAGGGAATCGGCGCAGGGAAGACTCGCGAGGATCACGCCGACCTGATGAACCAGCTATTCGCGGCATACGCACGCGGAAAAGAAGCCAAGGAGCTCGCGGTCATCCTGGGCGAGGGGGCTCTTACGGAGGAGGACAAGGCGTTCGCAAAGTTCTCGGATATGTTCGAAGATCAGTACGTCCGTCAGGGCGAGTATCAGAACAGACCCTTCGAAGAGACTCTTGAGCTGGGATGGAACCTGCTTACCGTCATCCCGGTGAAAGAGCTGAAGCGAGTCAGGGATGCTTATATCTCCAAGTACCTCACGCCGAGGTTGAAGAGCGAAGAAAAGGCTGAAGCCGTATCCGGGAAAGCGTAAGGGGGGGTCATAATGGCCCGTTTGAATGTAAACCCCAACAGAATGGAGTTGTCGAGGCTGAAGAAGCGCCTCGTCGTGGCCAAACGAGGTCACAAGCTTCTGAAGGATAAGCAGGACGCCCTTATCAAGGCCTTTCTAGAGAGGGCGAGAGAGGGCAAGGCCCTTCGCGAGGAGCTGGAATCAGAGCTTGCGGCGTGCTACAAGAGTTTCTTGCTCGCACGCGCGCAGACTCTTCCTGCTATGCTTGAGCAGGCGCTCATGATATCCGGTGCCAGGTGCGACTTGAGCGTCAGTCTCCAGAACGTCATGAGCGTGCTGGTGCCCGTATACCAGGTTGAGCAGCGCGGATCTCCGCACAACTACGGTATGGCAACGTCCTCAGCGAGTCTTGACCTGGCCCTTGAGCGTTTTGCGGGGCTGGTTCCGAAGCTGATCGAGCTGGCGGCGAAGGAGAAGGCGATTCGCCTCATGGCTGTTGAGATTGAAAAGACGAGAAGGCGTGTAAACGCCCTTGAGCACGTGCTGATCCCTGACTTCATCGAGACCATCCGTTACATATCGATGAAGCTTGACGAGCAGGAGCGTTCCACCCTGAGCAGGCTCATGAAGATCAAGGAGATCGTCAGATCTCACTGACCGATAACACAAGTGGCTTGAAAGAGGAAAGAGGAGAGCGGTTTTTCCGCCTCCTCTTTTTGTTATGGTTTCTGATAAAGAAAGGCTCCGGCCGATTCGAATCCTATCTTCCTGTAATCGAAAATCTGCTCGGTGGAGCCCACCAGCAGATAGCCACCCGGCCTTAAAGCCTTAAAGAACTTATGATACAGGGCGGTCTTGGTATCGGCGCTGAAATAGATGACCACGTTGCGGCACAGGATCAGGTCGAAATCGTCTGAGAACGGCTCCTCGATTAAGTTGAGCCGCTGAAAGGATACTCGTGATTTGACCTCCGAGTTTACGATGTAGGTCTCTCCGTTGTCTGGGGTCGTGAAGTACCTTGGAATAAACTCCTTTGGGATATTTATCAGCTGTCTTTTAAGGTATCGTCCCCGTTTCGCTATTGTAATAGCCCCCTGGTCAATGTCGCTCGCGAGCACAGGTGTCTGAGTTGAAAGCCTTGCCTCTATGGATAGAATGGCGAGCGAGTACGGTTCCTCTCCTGTTGCGGACCCGGCACTCCAGAGTTTTAACTGCTTTCTGCCCCTGGTTCGAACCAGCTCCGGTATCACCATATCCTTCAGCTCAGTCCATTTGTTAGGGTTTCTGTAGAACTCCGAGACGTTGATGGTCAGATAGTCGAGAAACTCCCTGAGCTTTTGCTCGTTCTCCTTAATGGTCTTGAAGTAAACATCATAAGAGGTGACATTCCATCGCTGCATCAACATGTGTACTCTGCGGTGGATTTGGTTTTTGTATGAGTTTAGATCCAAACCCGTCAGTTTTTTTACGTTGGACTTAAAGACATCGTAATCGGGTGAATCATAACTTGTCCTTTCGATCACATCTAACCGACTCCTTCTCTTTGTGATGCCTTGTTTTTTCCATCCTATCTATTGTATCTTAAAACGAAAAGAAAAAGAACAGCACTGTGAAAACGAGGGAATAGTGTTATAATCCTGCCTCGGGAGTATCCTAGGTGATCGCTCTCCCGCATGGGAGAGAGGAAAGTCCGGGCTCCGCAGGGCAGGGCGCTGGGTAACACCCAGTTGGCGTAAGCCAAAGGAAAGTGCCACAGAAACATACCGCCCCTCGGGGGTAAGGGTGAAAAGGTGGGGTAAGAGCCCACCGGGTGAGGAGTGATTCTCACGCCAGGAAAACCCCGCCCGGAGCAAGACCGAATAGGAGGGGACGAAGCTGCCCGCCGACCCTCGGGTACGGTCGCGTAAAGACCGCCGCAAGGCGTTCTTCAGATAAATGATCACCCACGACAGAACCCGGCTTACTGGATGCTCCCATTATGTCTTCCACTCGCCCCTGCGGAGGGTGGAAGACTCCATCCATCCTTGCACGCCATGCATATATCCCTACCCTGCCTTGCTCTCATGTCAATGGACCCCGAGTCCCGAAATCAAGTCGATAAATAGAGTCTAAAGACCTATGTCACTTCTTAGATTGATGGTAGTGTGGGTCTATGTGGGAGAAAGTGTCTTAAAGTGGGAGGCACTATCATGCTGGTGGGGACGTATGAACATAAAATCGATAGCAAGGCTCGAATCGTTCTTCCGTCCAAGTTTAGAGAAGAGCTCGGGGAAAGCGTCTTCGCGACGATCGGCATTGATAAATGTGTCTCCCTCTACTCTCCCGACGAATGGAGCAAAGTCCTTGAGCGCCTTCAGGAGCTGTCTTTTTCAAAGAGCAAAAGCAGAGGATTTCTGCGCCTTATGCTGTCAAGCGCTCATGAGTTGCTTGTAGACGGCGCCGGGAGGATACTGCTTCCGCCTGTATTAAGAGATTACGCCGAGTTCATTCAGGAAGTCGTCTTTGTCGGAGTCGGTGACCACGTCGAGATGTGGGACAGGCAGAAGTGGAGCGAGTACAGGCAGCTCGTCCTAGATGACCTTCCCGATATAGCGGAGGGGGTAGATGGATTCTGATCGAACACGTTCCGGTCCTGTTAAAGGAGATACTTGAATTCCTTCAAGGACAGCCATCCGTCAAGCGTGTTTTGGACTGTACTCTTGGTCTCGGTGGTTACGCCGAGGCGGTGCTGTCCTATCTGCCGGGAGCCGAGGTCGTAGGAGTAGATCATGACGAACAGGCGCTGGCGATTGCACGTGAAAGGCTTTTGCCCTTTGAGGATCGCGTTTCGATAGTTAAGGCTAACTTTCGATGTCTTGGAAACCAGGTTGAAGTACGAGCTCCTTTTGATGCGGTTTTGTTCGATCTAGGTGTTTCTAATCTTCAGCTGGTAGATAAAGACAGAGGGTTCTCGTTTCAAGAGGACGGGCCTCTGGACATGAGAATGGATACCAGTTCTCCCTTCTCGGCGGCGGATATAGTCAACAAGTACCCGGAGGCCGACCTGGTTCTCCTTTTTAAAAGGTATGGCGAGGAGCGTTTTTCGAGGCAGATAGCAGCGAAGATCGTCCGTTTCAGAGAACAATCGGGTCCAATACTCCAAACATCGACCCTTGTGGGTATAATCCGCAGCTCCATGCCTGCCGCGGTGCAGCGCAAAGGCAGAGGGCACCCAGCCAGGAGAGTGTTTCAGGCGCTGAGAATCGCGGTCAATGAAGAGCTCTTGGCCTTGCAGGATGGGTTGGCTGCTACGCCGGCACTTGTCGCAAATAACTCTTTAGTCGTCGTAGTCAGCTATCACTCTCTTGAAGACCGAATCGTAAAAACATGTTTTAAAGGTTGGAATGAACAGGGCAGAGGGGTTATCCTGACTAAACGCCCGATAACACCCTCGTCACAGGAAATCGACGCGAACCGCAAATCTCGCAGCGCTAAGATGAGAGTCTTCAGATTCACCGGCGCAGCGTAAAGAGGAAGGGGTGGTCCGATGCGATACGGGTTGGAAGTTCCCGAGCGAAGTGTCTCCGGTTCTATTCGAAAGATATGCCCGTATGTTGTTGCTATAACTCTTTGCGTTTTTCTATTATTTACAGGGCTCGGAGTTCTGCGTCTGTACTCATTCAGGCTGGAATGCAGGCTTAACTCTGTAAACAGACAGATCGAGTCGTATAACAACCATCGCGTCCTTTTGAAGCACGAACTATCCACCCTTTTGTCACCTGTCCGGTTGTTTGGTTTTTCGAAAGAGGAGCTCGGGATGACGTATGCATCGAATGTCAGAGTGTTGAAGGTTGATGGGGGTTATTTCGCCAACGCTGCAGGGCAGCAGGAGGAAGTGCCTCTGACGAAGACCGGTCCCGAGGAAGAGGGATGGTTCTACTTTTTTCTTGAAAGAGCGATGGCCGGAGAATAAAGTAACTCCTTCTTGAGAGGAGGCAAGGTCAATGAAACGACGGTTTTTTTCTCCGTGGCATATAATCTTCCTGTTTTTCGGCGTCGTTATTTACAGATTGGCCGTGCTCCAGCTTTTTCCGGATCCGAGGGTGGAGAGCCAGTCGCGTAGGCAGTACTGGAGTCATATTCCGGTAAGCACTAACAGGGGTATGATTTATGACAGGGATGGCAATGCTATGGCCGTCTCTGTCCCGGCGAGTAGCTTTTTTGTGGACCCGGCCTTTTGGGACTCCGCATCAGCTCATCAGCTAAAAGGTATAATCCCCGATCCACTGATACAGACCCTCTCGAAACCCATCCCGGGCCGTTTTATCTGGCTTGCGAGGAAAGCCGATTTGGAAGTAGCGGACAGAATAAGAGCGTTAAATATCAAGGGTGTATTCGAGATAGAGGAGAAAAAGAGGCTCTATCCCGGCGGCTCACTCCTTTCGCATGTCCTTGGTTTCTGCGATATTGACGATAGGGGGCTGTCCGGCACAGAACTGATGTGGGACAAAGAGCTCTTCTCTCCGCCCGGCATCCGAGTTCTGGCCAAGGATTCGTCCGGTCAGATGCTGGAGATAAGCAGGATAAATCACGATTATGCTCCATCTCCGAACGAGGGGGGGAGCGTTTTCCTTACAATAGACTCTCGAATCCAGTTCGTGGTGGAACGCCGTCTTGAGGAGGCCATTCGGGAGCACGGTGCCCGATGGGGAAGTGTCGTCTGCATGGATCCGCAAAACGGAGAGGTTATTTCCATGGCGAGCTGGCCGACATTCGACCCGAATATCAGGGAGGATCTGAAAAAGCCAGCGAATATTCTGAACAATTGTATTGGCAGGACGTACGAGCCTGGTTCTACGTTTAAACCGTTGATACTGGGTGTAGGACTTGAGCGAGGAATGGTCGGCCCTAATGAGTCGTTCAACTGCCCATACAGGATCAAAGTGGCGGATGGGCATATCACAGAGGCAGGGAACAGCGGCTTTGGAAAGCTTACGGCAACCGAGATCATCTCAAAGTCCTCGAACACAGGGATGGCTCAGATCGGCATCCGTATTAAGCCGTTTGATATGTATCATGCCCTTAGGGAGTGGGGTTTCGGAAAACCGTCAGGAATCGAGCTTCCTGGCAGCGAGGATGGACTGCTGGCCTCCCCTGAACAGTGGCGCGGGGTAGTGCCCTCAAACATTGCAATCGGCCAGGGGTTGGCGGTTACTCCCCTTCAACTGACTACCGCTATCGCTGCGATCGCCAATGGAGGACACCTTGTCAGGCCTCATGTAGTCTCTAAAGTCATGGATGCCTCGGGCAATACCGTATACGTGGAGGAAAAGGAGCACCTTCGTGACGTCTTATCTCCACAGGTGGCGAGATGGCTTAACAGGGCGATGGTCGAGACAGTCCTCAGTGGAACAGGTCAGGGAGCCGCTGTCCCCGGGATTTCTATCGCGGCAAAAACCGGCACTGCGCAGGTCGCGGAAAGAGGGCAGTATCTCAAGGGCAGATGGGTGTCATCATTCGCCGGTTTTTGGCCCTCCTCAAACCCCAGATACGTTCTGCATGTAGTGATAGGGGAGCCCTCGAAGGGAAAATACTACGGTGGAGACGTGGCAGCACCAGCCTTTCGAAGAATACTCGAGGATATGATGCAGATTGAGCTGTTCGCAGAGGATCAAACGGGAAGGATGGTCTTTTAATGCTTCTTTCAAAGGTCTTGTTCGAGTATGAGTCGCGCTATGCTAACCACCTTCCGCTGCATAAGGGGCGATTGGTAGAAGAGACGGATCCTTTTGTCATGGACGCGGGGTATAACAGTATGTCCGTGGGGAAAGACTCACTGTTCTGCTGCATCTCGGGGGAGCGAAAGGATGGTCATGATTTCGCCACGGAGGCGATTCACAGAGGTGCATCTGCGCTCCTTACAGAGCGTCCTCTGGACCTTGAAATACCACAGATCATATCTCCGGATGTCAGGCGTGACATGGGGCGCCTGTCATCGATAATCCATGGATCCCCGTCGGAGAAGCTGCGTATGTTTGCCGTTACAGGTACAAACGGCAAGAGCACGACCACTTGGCTAATTCGTCATCTTCTGAGGTCGATCGGCATGCGCCCCGGTCTGATCGGAACAATCGTATACGACGATGGCGCGGTGGAGACCGAGGCGGCAAGGACCACCCCGGAGAGCTGCGATATCCAAAGGTTGCTGGCTGGAATGATTCGCAACGGATGCGATTCATGCGTTATGGAGACCTCCTCCCACGGTCTGCAGCTCGGCAGGTTGGAGGGCAGTCGCTTCGACTCCGCAGTCTTCACGAATCTAAGCCAGGAGCACTTAGACTATCATAGGACTCTTGAGGAGTATTTTTCTGCCAAGGCTCGCCTGTTTTCTGTTTTTATGAAGGGTGACTGGGCGGGGGGCGCCAATGCGGAGGATGAGTTTGCAAGCCGTCTTTTAGCACTCTATCCGGAGAGGCTACTGTCATTCGCTTTGAGCGCGGAACATCTTGCGGATGTGCAAGGCGGTGATTTGAAGTGCACGCTTGATGGAACATGGTTTAACCTGACCCTTCAGGGAAGGTCGGCCCCGTACAAAGCCTTTATCCCTCTTCCTGGAGTATTTAATGTATATAATGTGTTGGCGGCCATATCCGCAGTCCTCCCGTACGCATTTGACGGAAGGGCGCTATCGGAGGCGCTGAGCAGCATGATCCAGGTGCCGGGAAGGATGGAGAAGATCTCTCTGGAAAACGGAGTCAAATGCATCATTGATTTCGCCCACACGCCAGAGGCTCTGAGAAACGTGCTCTCAGAGCTGCGGCGACTGTGTGACGGCAGAATTATCTCCGTCTTCGGGCATGGAGGGGAGCGGTTCCAGCCAAACCGATTCTCTCTAGGTGATTTTGCCGCCTCCATAGCTGACGAGATCATCGTTACTATGGACAACCCGCGCAACGAACCAGCAGAACAGATCGCGGCACAGATTGTCGAGGGTATAGTATCTTCCAAGAAAAAAACCCCGTTCAAGACCATTCTTGATAGAAAGGCCGCCGTTTACGAGGCTTTGGACTCCGCGAAGAGCGGTGACGTAGTGGTTGTATCGGGCAAGGGGCCCGAACGTTTCCTGTGCATAGGCACAGAGTCCTTCCCCTATTCCGACGCGGAGGCGGTCAAAGGTTGGGCCGCTGAAAGAGGGGTGAGGGTGCTGTGAATGAAGTGAACGCACCTAACTCGGTAAATAAAATGCGGACGATCTCCTCTGTGGCCTCTCTGATTGGTGCGAAACTTAATGGACCGGATGGTGGCGCTCCTGCTCATTACTATGCCGATAGCAGGCTTGTCG
>JBAYOX010000028.1:0-12667 GCA_041678025.1 Aminobacteriaceae bacterium | reverse complement strand
TCGCAGCATCCGAAACAGTAGGGGGAGAAGATGATGAAGCGGATTTTATTCCTGTCTTTAATGGGCGTTTTGCTGTTTTCCTTGGGTTTCGGAGGCGGTATAATGGCCGGGAGGATCTGGATGACCCCCGAGGGGGCAGAGCAGTCGGTAGTTGAAGCACCGGGACCTGTTTATCTCGTAGGCGATTTTATTGCGAATCTTACTGGTAGCGGTAACCACGTGGTCAACTTCAAGCTCTCGCTGGAGACAACCAGCCCGAAGGCCTTCGAGATGGTGGCGTCGGCGAGCTGGGTGGCTCGTATCCGTAACGAGGTTGTGCTGATAGTCAAGGACAGAGTTTATGACGATCTGACGACCGCCGAGGGCATGATGAAGCTGGCGGAGGATATAAAGAGGACGATAAACGCCATGATGCCGACCATCAAGGATAAGACGCCGGTGTCGCGCGTGCTCTTCGAGGGTTTTATCCTTCAGTGATGGATGTCTCTAGAATTTCACCGGAGAGAGGAGGTGGGAGATCGTGACGCCTACCGTTATGTCGCAGAGCGAGATTGACTCTTTACTCGCTGCCATGTCCACAGGTGATGTGGATGTGGACTCTATTGCGCGGGACTCCGATGAGAAAAAGATAAAGAGCTACGATTTTCGCAGGCCGGACAAGTTCAGCAAGGATCAGCTCAGGGCGATTCAGATGATTCACGAGTCATTCGCCAGGCAGATGACGACGGCCATGTCGACCATGGTGCGCTCGATGGTTTCGACCGAGATAGCGACGGTCGATCAGCTCGCATACGATGAGTTTTTGCGGTCTCTCATGCAGCCGACCGTTATCGGCATCCTGGAGATGTACCCCTTCAGCGGCAACGCCCTGATCGAGATAAAGCCGAACCTGGTGTTCGCCATCATAGACAGGATGCTGGGCGGAAGAGGGGAGTTCGCCGGCAAGGTCAGGGAGCTTACCGACATCGAGCGTACCGTGGTGGAGCGCATGATCATGAGGATGCTCGAGCTGCTTGAGGAGGCGTGGAGCACTGTTGTGGACGTGCGCTTCAGGTACGAGAATCTTGAGAGCAACCCGTTCTTCGTGCAGATCTGCCCCGGGACGGACATGGTGCTGCTGGTTATTCTCAAGCTGAAGGTCGGGGACGTGGAGGGTATGGTCAGTATATGCATCCCCTACTTCCTGATGGAGCCGATTATGGACAAGCTTAGCTCGCAGCAGTGGTTCGCCTCCACCGGACGCAGGATGGACGAGAGCACCGGCGACTACATCAGAAAGCATATGGACAAGGTTCGCGTGCCGCTTGCACTTGAGCTGGGGCATACAATCCTCAGCGTGGCCGACGTGATGCAGCTCTCGGTGGGTGACGTGGTCAAGCTGGATGAAGGGCTTGGCAATCCCCTGGACGTCAGGGTGGGCAACATGGTGAAGTTCAAGGCCCTTCCGGGCACTTCGAACGGAAATTACGCGGCGGAGATAAGCGAGGTCTTAACTCTCGAGGATGAGGCCGAGGATCTCCCCCGGAGAGAAGGAGGGGCCGAGGATGATAGATGAGCTTTTGAGCCAGAGCGAGATTAACGCCCTTTTGTCGGGAAATAGCGGACTCGGGGAGGGTTCGGCGACTGGTAATAGCGGTGCCCTGTCATCCGAGCAACGGGCTGTCCTTGAGGATATAGCCAATATCTTCTCATCCTCCGCGGCGAGCGTTTTTGGCATGCTGGCCGGGAAGGAGGTCACCGCGCACGTCCGCCAGTCCGAGGCGGTCTCGCAGGAGGAGATGGTGGCCTCGGTCGAGGAGGCGCCCTTTGTCTTCCGGGTTCAGGCCGGCGGACTGGATAATGCCCCCATCACCGTTCTGGCGACCGTCAAGTGTGCGCTGACTTTGGCGGACCTGATGATGGGAGGAGAGGGGAAGGAGCTTCCGGAAGAGGCGGGCGAGCTCTATCTCAACGCTGCCCAGGAGGGGCTCAGTCAGGTGATAGGTGCGGCCTTCACCAGCATGAGCAGCCTTCTGGGGGGCAAGCGTCTTATGCCCGAGAACGTTGCGTCGTCGCTCGAGGAGGGCGAATGGCTTCCATTCTCTTCGCTGGACGCGGCGGAGATGATCTGGCGTGTTTATGTTACACTGGAGATTGAGGGTCTGGGGAGTTTTCCGCTTGACATTCTGTTTCCGCTCGATATGGCAAAGAGCGTGGCCGATGAAGTCCATGCCATCGTGGCCGACAAGCCTCAGCCCGAGCAGCCCGCCCCTCAGCCGGATGCGCACGCACCGGCCGCGCATCAGCCCGCTCAGGGGCAAGTTCCGCAGCAGCATCCGCAGATGCAGTTCGCCGCTATGGGCGGCGGCCCCGCTCCGTCGTTCGGCAATGTTTACGACCAGGCCTCGGTGGATGTACGGCCTGCTGAGTTCGTCCCTCTGACTCAGAAGAGCGTAGCCGCTTTCGGCGGCAAGATCGACCTGGTGGCCGACATTCCCGTGAGGGTAACGGTGGAGTTGGGAAGAACGAGGAAAAATATCGCAGACATATTGAGCATGACTCCCGGTTCCGTGATAGAATTGGACAAGATGGCAGGCGAGCCGGTCGATGTTCTTGTGAACAGCAAGCTGATAGCCAAGGGTGAAGTGGTGGTTATCGACGAGAATTTCGGCGTCCGTATCACGGAGATTGTGACATCCGCCGGTCGAGTCCATTCCCTGTAGTGAATTGGCCTACGGACCTTGCAGTAATAACCGAGAGAGGGATGTGGAAGAATGGGCAAAACAATTTTGATCGTTGACGATGCCGCTTTCATGAGGATGATGCTCAAAGACATTCTGTCAAAGAACGACTTCGAGGTGGTGGGCGAGGCGGAGAACGGCAAGGCCGCCGTCGCGGCATACCAGAAGTTGCAGCCCGACATCGTCACCATGGATATCACGATGCCCGAGATGAACGGCATTGATGCGGTTAAGGAGATAAAGGCGCTGGACGCAGCCGCTAAGGTTGTCATGGTTAGTGCCATGGGGCAGCAGCCCATGGTCATAGAGGCCATTCAGGCCGGTGCGGTCGATTTCATAGTAAAGCCCTTTCAGCCCGACAGGGTCGTCGAGGCTCTTAACAAGGCGCTCGGCACCTAGGAGCCCGGGCTCGCTTTATGGTCTTTCGGGGAGCCGCGGGGTTGCTTCTGCTTCTCCCCGCTGCGGCCTTCGCATCATCTGCGGAGACTCCTTCTCTGACGAGCTACTTGCTTAAAGTAGGCCTTAGCCTGGTTCTTCTAGCAGCCGCCGGTTACGCGGTCGTCTACTTCTCGGGTAAAAGGGAGCCTCTTCGAGCGAAGGGCGTACTTGTGATTCTGGCATCCTTGTCGCTTGGCAGGGATGTTATTTTTATTGTCAGATGTGGCCCGGACGTGATCGCTATCCTCTCTGGTAAGAGCGGCGGGCGGGCGATAGGCAGGTGGAGGTATGAGGAGTGGATGGCTGGTGTTGAAGAGGCTGGCGACGGTTAGGCGCCCTGCGCTTATGCTTGCGTCGGCGGCTCTACTGCTGGGGTCGGCTGCTGCCTTCGCCGAGGAGGGAGCGGGGTTTATACCGATACCGCTGCTTCAGTTCGGCCTGGGTGTGGCCGAGTCACCGCGCGATGTTGCCACCACACTGCAGATTTTGGCTCTTCTGACTGTGCTTAGCGTAGCGCCCGGAATTCTCCTGATGATGACGTGTTTCACGCGCATTCTGATCGTCCTGGGCTTCGTGCAGAGGGCAATAGGGTTGCAGCAGACGCCACCAAGCCAAGTTATTGCAAGCCTAGCCCTCTTCCTTACGCTTTTTGTCATGGCACCTACCTGGGGCAAGGTATACGATGATTCGCTCTCTCCGTATCTGGCCGGGTCTATCAGTTCGGCTCAGGCCTGGGAGGGGACGATAAGCCCGGTGAGGGACTTCATGTTCAAGTTTACGCGGCAGGAGGAGCTCTCCCTGATGATTACAATGTCGAAGATGGAGCAGCCCAGGAACACAAGCGACGTGCCCACCCGCATTCTCATTCCGGCGTTCGTTTTGAGCGAGCTGAAGACGGCCTTTCAGATGGGAGTGGTCATATTCATACCCTTCATCATCGTAGATATGATCGTGGCCAGTGTCCTGCTGGCCATGGGTATGATGATGCTGCCGCCGATGATGATCTCGCTCCCGTTCAAGATACTCCTCTTCGTCATGGCCGACGGGTGGAACCTGGTGGTTACAAGCCTGTTGCGTAGCTTCTCGTAGATAGGAGGCGAAACAAGTGTTTCCGGTCAATATGAACGATGTCCTGGGCTCGGCTATCTGGCTTGCGCTGACTTCCGCGCTCCCCGTCCTTCTCGTTGCGATGCTGGTCGGGCTTGTTATAGGCATCCTGCAGACCGCAACATCGATTCAGGAGCAGACATTGATCTTCATACCCAAGATCGTCGCGGTGCTCGTGGCTCTGTTCGCCTTCGGACCCTGGATGTTTCAGCGAGTGGGTGACTTCTCCGCTCTTTTGTTCGGCCAGCTTGACCGCTTCATCAAATGACTGCGGAGCAGACGGCTTTTATCCCGCTTCTCGTCTTTTATCTCCTTACTGGCATTCGTTTCACCGGTATGATGTTCACCGCGCCGGTTTTTTTCGCTACTGCCTCCCCCCTTCCGTTGCGTTTTTGGATGGCTTTCATACTCACCCTGGTCGCCGCCGGTGCTATGCGGACCGACGTCCCGCTGGTGCTGTTCGAGGATTGGATCTCGGTCTTCCTTATGGCCACCAGGGAGTTTCTGATCGGTTCTCTCATGGGCTTTCTGGCGGCGCTGCCTCTGTATGTGCTTCAGATCTCCGGCGAGCTCATCGGCATAAGCATGGGTCTGTCGATGCTCAGCGTCCTCGACCCGCTGAGCCAGGTGCAGGTTTCGATAGTCGGACAGCTCCAGTTCCTGGTGGGTATGTGGTTCTACTTTCGCTGGAACGGGCATCTGCTGATGACACAGGCGGTGGTTGAGAGTCTTGTGCTGGTCCCACCGGGGAAGGTTGCACTGTCGGTTGCGTGGGATCTGGGGCTGGGGGAGTGGCTTAATCAGGCCTTCATCCTCAGCCTGCGTTTCGTCCTGCCCTTTTACGGCGCGATCCTTTTAGCCGACGTGGGGCTAGGCTTTCTTGCAAGGACTGTCCCGCAGATGAACATCTTCGTGTTGGGGCTTCCGCTCAAGATCACTCTCGGCTTTTTCGTCCTGATGGTGGTGCTTCCTGAGACGGTCGATCTGATGACCGACAATATCGAGCGCTTTATTGAGTTGGCGCTGATGGGGATTACCGCGTGGCGATGAGATTCAACCTGCAGTTCTTCGCCCAGGAGCGAACCGAGCCGGCCACACCCAGAAAGCGCAGGAAAGAGCGGGAGCAGGGGCGAGTGGCCAAGAGCCAGGACCTGGGCGCGGCCGTTATTATCCTGTCGGGGCTCTTTGCGCTGTTGGTCTTCGGACGTTATATGTACGGGTATATGAGATCGCTGCTTGTGGATCTGGTTGCCTTCATGGGAGGGCAGACGATCCGCGAGGCAGGCTGGCTTCGCGTGCTGTCGCGGGAGGTGCTGCCAGCGATTCTGTTGCCGTGGCTTCCACTGGGCCTGGTTACGGCGATCGGGGCGCTGCTTGTCACGACGGCGCAGGTGGGCATCGAGCTGACCACGAAGCCGCTTGTGCCTAAGATGGACAGGTTTAACCCGATCTCCGGGCTGAAGAAGGTCCTGTCGATGCGGTCTCTGATGGAGCTTGTCAAGGGGCTGTTGAAGGCGGCCCTGTTCGCAACAGTTATTTATTTCGCGATGAAGAAGGACATGCCGGAGATGGTGGCAGCCATCCGCATGCCCCTTGATGACGGCGTGTCTCTGCTTTTCTCCAGGTTGCTGGGGCTCTGCTTTCGCCTCGCGTTCCTACTTTTGGTGATCGCCCTGTTCGATTACGGATACCAGAAGTGGGAGTTTGAGAAGTCTATCCGCATGAGCAAGCAGGAGCTTAAAGAGGAGTACAAACAGATGGAGGGAGACCCGCAGATAAGGAGCAAGATACGACAGAAGCAGAGGGAGCTGGCGCGAAGCCGTATGATGTCCTCCGTGCCGAAGGCGGACGTTGTCATAACCAACCCGACACATATCGCCGTGGCGCTTGAGTACGACCGTGAGATCATGGAGGCACCGGTGCTCACTGCGAAGGGCAGCGGCTTTATCGCTAACAAGATCAGGCAGCTTGCGGAGGAGAACGGTGTCCCGGTCGTGGAGAACAGGCCGTTGGCAAGGTCGCTATTCGAATCCCTTGAGGTTGGCGACGAGATACCGGAGCACCTGTACAAAGCCGTGGCGGAGGTGCTGGCCTTCATCTATAAGCTCAAGGGGCCAAAAAAAACAAACGATGTTTCACCGCCGAAGGGAGCTCGTTCAACGGAAGGCGCCCCTGAATCGTCCCTTTTCATGTAGAATAGGTCGATAAGAAGAGGACTGGAAGGATGGGAAAAGTGCAGGAAACCACCGCAGGTATGTCTCCTTTCAAAAAAATGCTCCACTATTCGGATATTGGAATGGCCTCGCTGGTCATTCTAATTGTCGTCATGATGGTTATCCCTCTGCCGACCTGGCTGTTGGACATCCTGCTGTCGGCGAACATCGCCATCGGCGTCGTGGTGCTGCTGTCGACATTCTACGCGCAGAACGCGCTTGATTTGGCGGCCTTCCCGACGTTGCTGCTGATAGTGACCCTGTACAGGCTCGCTCTGAACGTTTCGACCACACGCCTTATCCTTTTACAGGCGGATGCGGGAGAGGTGGTCAGCGCGTTCGGGACTTTCGTCGTGGGTGGAAACTACGTCGTGGGCGCGGTGGTCTTCCTGATACTGGTGATAATCCAGTTCGTGGTCATCACCAAGGGCGCCGAGCGAGTGGCAGAGGTGGCGGCTCGTTTCACACTGGACGCCATGCCGGGAAAGCAGATGGCGATAGATGCGGACCTGAACGCCGGTCTTATAGACGAGGCTGGCGCAAAGGAGAGGCGTCTGACGATTCAGCGGGAGGCCGACTTCTACGGGGCCATGGATGGAGCGTCCAAGTTCGTCAAGGGGGACGCTATTGCCGGCCTTATCATAACCATAATCAACATCATCGGAGGGCTGGCTATCGGCGTTCTTCAGAGGGGGATGCCCCTTGAGAGGGCTCTTACGACCTACAGCCTTCTGACGGTCGGAGACGGCCTGGTGTCACAGGTGCCCGCGCTGCTTTTCTCCACCGCGACGGGCGTGATTGTGACGCGTGCGGCGGGGCAGTCGAACCTGGGCAAGGATATTTTCTCCTCCTTAACGGCCTATCCCAGGCCGTTGTTCATCGGCTCCGTCCTGCTGTTCGCACTGGCTGCCGTTCCCGGTCTTCCTAAGGTACCATTCCTGATGCTAGGGGCGTTTCTGTGCCTGATGGGTTACTGGGTCTACCGCGAGGGGAAGATTCAGGAGGAGTCCGGTGGTGGGAGGGAGGGGCGCAGGGAGGGCACGCCCGGTGCGCAGGGGGCGCCCGCGGGAGAGCCGCAGAGGCCCGCGCCCGCATCGCCTGAGGATGTCATGCGCTTGCTGACCGTCGACCCGATGGAGGCGGAGATCGGATATGCACTTATACCGCTGGTCGACCCAGCACAGGGCGGGGATATGCTGGACCGGATCGGTACCATCCGAAAGCAGATGGCGATGGATCTGGGTATCGTTGTTCCGCCCATCCGAATACGCGATAACATTCAGATAAAACCTACAGAGTATATCCTGCGTGTCAGGGGCGCGGAGACGGGACGGGGAGAGTTGCTGCCCGATCACTATCTGGCGATGAACACGGGAGGGGCGGAGGAGGAGCTGGTGGGCATTCCGACGACGGAGCCAGCCTTTGGCCTCCCGGCCGTCTGGGTGCCGCCCGAGATGCGAGACAAGGCGGAGTCGCTGGGGTACACGGTGGTGGATGCCCCGTCAGTGCTGGCGACTCATCTGTCGGAGACGATAAAGCGCTACGGCGCGGACCTGCTGACGCGTCAGGAGGTTCAAAAGCTTACCGATATGGTAAAGGAGGCCGCGCCCGCGGTTGTGGAGGAGATGATGGCCTCTATCTCGCTGGGGGAGATACAGAAGGTGCTTCAAAATCTCGTCCGGGAGCAGGCGCCGGTGCGAGACCTGGTCACGGTTTTCGAGGCTCTTGCAGATTACGGCAAGATATCGAGGAGCGTGGATTTCCTCACGGAGAGGGTGCGCGAGTCTATGTCTCGCCTCATCACTCTTAAGATTCAGGACGAGGATGGCGTCGTCACAGTGGCGACACTCTCTCCCAACTGGGAGAAAAAGGTGATTGAGGCGGTTGATGGCGACCTGATGAGGGGCTGGCAGTTCAATATGGACCCTCGGGAGGTGCAAAAGATGCTCGCTGCCGTGTCGAAGGCCGTGGAGGAGATGTCGATGAAGGGGCATACCCCAGTGCTTCTGGTGCACCCTGATGTACGACTTATTGTGCGCCGTCTTCTTGAAGGGTCGTTGCCAACGTTGTTCGTTATATCCTATAATGAAATATCACAGGGCGTTCAGCTCAAATCTATCGGGATGGTGGAATAAATGGCCGTGCGTGTTCGATCCCAGATAACCTTCGAAGCGAACGACGAGGCGGAGGCTTTTCAGACCGTCAGGGAGCGGCTTGGCTCGGAGGCGGCGATTCTTTCCCAGCGCCCGGTCAAGAAGGGCGGTTTCTTCGGCCTTTTCCGCCGGACGGTGCTTCATGTGACTGCTGGCATCCTTGAGTCGGACGAGAGGCGAGAGGAGAGCGACGGAGAGAAGAAGGAGCGGTTGGCCGCTTTCCAGAAGCTTCTGGAGTTCAAGCAGGCGATGGCTGTGTCCGAGGAGAAGGCGTCGGCTGGCGACGATCTGCTCGCAAGGCGAGAGGCCCTTTCCTCCGCAGGGGTGTACTCCCCCGTGGCGAGGCCTGCCGCGAGCGCCTCGCAGATTCACTTGCCCGGAAATACCGGTGACAGGGCGGAGATATCCCCTCTGGGCCGGGGGCTGGCCATGGAGAGAAAGCCCTCCTCGGATCAGGAGTACCGGACCAAGCTGGAGCGTGAGGTCAGCGAGCTGTCGGACCGTCTTGACAAGGTCCTTAAGAGGCTGGAGATGGAGAAGGAGACACCCTCCGCCCTTCCCGTTGTGCCTCGCGAGCTTCTCGGTGCGAGCGCGGGGCAGGCGCTCGGGACAGAGGACGCCCTGGTCAGGCTGAGAGCGCAGGAAGTAAGCGAGGATCACGCACAGAGGCTTGTTCGCGATTTTGAAGACGAGGGTTTGGGGATGCCTTTTTCAAAGTGGCTTGCGAGCAGGATCCCCGTGGCCTCTGAGGATAACTGGGACGCCCTGGGCGGCGGAAGGGTTATGCTGATAGGGCCGACCGGAGTGGGCAAGACCACCACGATAGCCAAGCTCGCGGCTATTCACTCGCTCTTCGAGAAGAAGAACGTGGTTTTCCTGACGGCGGACACATACCGAATTGCTGCGCCGGAGCAGCTCCGAACGTATGCGAAGATACTGTGCGTCCCGATGGACGTGGTCTACGACGCGAGCGAGATGCCCGGCATACTCGAACGTTACGGGGATGCCGATCTGCTTCTTTTGGATACCGCAGGACGTTCTCATAAGGACAGCCGCAGGATGGAGGAGGTAAGGGTTCTCTACGAGGCCTTCCGTCCCAACGCCGTTCACCTGGTCCTGCCGGCCAATATGAAGTATCGAGATATGCTTGATGTCATACAGCGTATGGGGGTAGTCCCCATCACGCACGTGCTGTTTACGAAGTTGGACGAGACGTCCACCTACGGCGCCCTGCTTAATATTCTGATGGATTTCGAAAAGACCGCCTCCTTCTTCACGACGGGGCAGAACGTCCCGAACGATATCGAGCTCGCCAAGGGTTCGAGGCTTGCGGAGCTCCTTCTGGATAAAAAGGGAGATCCTGATCGTGCGTGAGAGGGTCGCCGCGACACCCGATCAGGCTGGAGAACTTCGCAGGATCACAGGGGGCAGGCGGCGGGGCGTCAAAGGGCTGGCGGGGCTTCGTTCGGTCTCGGTGCTGAGCGGAAAGGGAGGGGTCGGAAAGAGCAACGTCGCGGTGAATTTGGCGATGTCGCTGGCTCTCTCCGGCAAGAAGGTGGTTCTCCTAGACGCGGATCTGGGCATGGCCAACGTGGATCTTCTGTGTGGGGTGACGTCGAAGTACAATCTTGCGCACCTCGTAAGGGGAGAGAGGAAGATCGAGGAGATTCTGGTCCCACTTGAGAATGGAGTGTTGCTGCTCCCGGGAGGGGCGGGTGTGCAGGGGCTCACGGAGCTGGACGATGAAGATCAGTCCCTGCTGATAGATAAGCTCTCCGTCGTGGAGAGATACGCAGATATTCTTCTGATAGACGCAGGCGCCGGCATCCACAAGAATACGATGTCTTTCGGGACGGCGGCTGATCTGACGCTTCTGGTTACGACCCCGGAACCTACATCCATCAGGGATGTCTACGGGGTGTTGAAGACCCTGGCCATCAGCACGGGCAGCAGGATCGACGTGGCCCTTGTGGTCAACATGGCCGCGTCTCACTCGGAGGGGAAGGAGATAGCTGAGCGCATTCAGATGGCGGCCAACCAGTTCCTCAGCCTTCCTGTGGCGTACGGAGGGGCTGTTTTGACCGACGAGAAGGTTCGCAAGGCGGTGCGTATGCGTACCCCCTTCTCGCTGGCCTTCCCCGACTGTCAGGCCAGCAAGGATATTTCTGCCATAGCGGCCAGGGTGATGATGAACGGGGCAGAGCCTCAGGAGGGAAGGGGAGCGAAGTCATTCTTCCTCCGGCTGGCTAAGAACCTCGGGTTAGGGGGGTAGCGGGTGGATTCCGACGCTTTTCTCTCAATGCTTTCCGGTGCCATAGGAAGCAGGGTATCCGTCGTCATAGACGCGGGGCTTTACAAGGGCACGTATAAATCAAGAATCGAGGACGTAAGCCCGCAGGCCGTCGGGCTGGCGCATCCGACTTTGCGAGGAGCACTGCTTCCCGTGCATCGGAGCGTTCACATCAAGATAAACGTGGAGACCGGAGGCGCTCTCTATATTACCGAGGCCTCGATCGTCAGGGGTATCACGGTCGACTCGGTTCCCATTCTCTGGGTTGCACCAGTCGGAGAGGCGATCAGGATGCAGCGCAGGCAGTTCGTGCGGGTTCCCTGCCTTCTGAAGACGGGGCTCTTTCGGCTGGCCGGTGAGGAGTACAGCCTGGAGAAGGAGGAGTGGGCCACCGCAAACGCGAAGGACATCAGTCTCGGCGGCATGGGTTTTGCTATACTACCTGATAGAGAACATTCGTTTGTCGTGGGGGAGCGTTATCTTCTTGATATGGCAATCGGAGAAAAGAGATTTCTGCTGGTTGCCAACCTCGTCAAGAAGCTCCCTAAGGGCGAGTTTCATGAAGTCGGGATGGCTTTTGAATCCGTCCCGGCGCTGATAGAGAAGGCCTTGAGAGATTTCATCCGCCAACAGGAGTTGGCCGAACGTCAACTATAGAGAGCGATGTGACAATCATGGCTAGACAAAGAATACGAGTGCTTGTTGTTGACGATTCATCCTTTATGAGAAAGGTCATTAGCGATATACTGGGTACTGACCCGCGAATCGAGGTTATCGGAACGGCTCGCGATGGTGAGGACGCGCTTAAAAAGATCGGGGAGCTCTCTCCCGATGTTGTGACTTTAGATGTGGAGATGCCAAAGAAGGACGGCTTGGTCACTCTGGAGGAGATAATGGCCGAGCGCCCTCTTCCCGTGATCATGGTCAGCAGCCTCACCCAGGAGGGCGCGCAGATCACGTTGCGGGCGCTGTCCATGGGAGCGGTGGATTTCGTGGCGAAACCGTCGGGGCATGTATCCCTGAACATGAAGGATGTCGCAGCGGACCTCGTGGAAAAAGTGCACGCGGCCAGCACAGCAAGGCTTTCGCCGCCCAGGAAGGGGCGTGGTGCGTCGGCCCGGCAGGAGGATGCTCCCGTGAGGGGCCCGATTGAGCCCTTCTCAGCCCGCTTCAGGAAAGGGCGTCCGGAGATGGTCGCAATAGCCTCGTCCACCGGCGGCCCAAGGGCCTTGCAGCAGGTCTTCTCCCAGCTCCCCGGGGACTTTCCGGCACCCATTGTCGTTGTTCAGCATATGCCCAAGGACTTTACTCTCTCTTTTGCCAAAAGGCTGGACTCCATGTCCGAGCTCGACGTTGTGGAAGGGTCGGAGGGAACGGAATTGAGGCCGGGGCTAGCCGTAGTCGCTCCTGGAGGTTATCATATGATTGTGCGGAAGAAGTCACAGGGGAAGTATGTGTGCTCCCTGTCCGACTCGCCGCCGGTTCTGTCTGTAAAACCGTCGGCCAACATCCTGTTCAACAGTGTGGCTGAGGAGGTTGGAGGGGTCACGGTCGGTGTCATCCTGACGGGGATGGGGCGCGACGGGGCGGATGGTGCGTCGGCTCTGAAGGCCAAGGGTGCCCGGATAATAGCGGAGTCGCAGGAGACCTGCGTGGTCTACGGAATGCCAAAGGCTGCTGTGGACAGGGGTGTGGTGGATGAGCTGCTGCCGCTTTACTCCATACCGGAGGCCATTATCAGAAGTG
>JBAYOX010000027.1:0-12747 GCA_041678025.1 Aminobacteriaceae bacterium | reverse complement strand
CGCACGCCGCAGGCGTTGTAGATTGCGTTGAGCACGGCCATGTGCCCGGAGGACTGGAAGCCCTCGGACGCGCCAGAGGAGCCGAACGGGCCCGCCTCGTCCGGGCGCTCGTAGTAGATCGCCTCGATCTCGTCGGGGATGGTCTCGATGTACGGGACTCCGCTGGACGCTATGTTGGTGTGCTTCTTGACGTCGTCGTAGTTCTCGCCGAGGGCGAAGCCGATCGCGTGCGATATGCCGCCGAAGGCCTGCCCGTTGACGGCGTCGATGTTTCCAACCTTGCCCACGTCGCTGACGCAGGTGAAGCGCAGGACTGCCGTCTTGCCGGTCGCCGTGTCGACCTCGACCTCCGCCAGGTTGAGGCAGTAGGTGAACGCCGGGGTCGGGTCGCCGACTCCGGTGTTGGGGTCGAGTCTGCACAGGCCGGGGAGGGAGGTGTTGGAGTAGGTGCCGAAGTACTTGGTCTCAAGCCCCTCCGCCTTCATCTCGTCGTACGTCCTGTACGTTCCGTCAGCCTTGCGCATCGCGTCGAGCAGCTTCTCCGCCGCTATGATGGTGGCGTTTCCGCTCATGAAGTGAGTGCGGCTGGCACCGGACATGCCCGAGTCGGGGCAGAGCTTGGTGTCGTTCTGGACCAGCTTGATCTGCTCCGGCGTAACTCCGAGGGGCTTCAGCGCCTCCAGAGTAAGCATCAGGGAGCCGATGTCGCCGCCCTGTCCGAGCTCCTGGTAGGTGTCGTACTTGGTGAAGGTGCCGTCAGGGTTGATCTCGAGCGCGACGGTCGACTTATCGGTGCCGCCCTCGGTCACGTTGAAGCCTCCCCATGAGATTCCGACTCCGCGCCGCTTCTGAGGCGTGTCGGCGGCCTTCGCCTCCGCCACAGCCTTCTCGTACTTCGGGCGCATGATCTTCATCATCTCCTCCATCGGATACTGACGGAAGGGGTAGCTGTTGATATTGGTCTGACCCTCGCGAGCGATATTCCTCCAGCGGAACTCGAACGGGTCGATGCCGGCCTTCTCGGCGAGCATGTCCATAAGAGCCTCGCTGAGGGTGTAGGCCTGCGGGGAGCCGTAGCTGCGGTAGGCGGTGCCGAAGTTGTGGTTCGTGTTGGCGATACGGGCAAGGCCTGCGGCGTGCGGTACGTAGTAGGGGAAGAAGGCGAAGCGAGGCTGCTTGGTGACGATGTCGTCGCCGCCCCACGAGTAAGCGCCGTGGTCCATCCCGTAGTCGAACTCGACCGCGGTGATCCTGCCGTTCTCGTCGCAGGCGGCGCGACCGTTGGAGTGGCAGGGGCAGCGCTTGCCCGAGAAGTGCTGGTGCTCCTCATAGCTCATAGACAGGGAGACGGGGGCCTGCATCACCACTGCCGCCGCACCCGCAAGGCACAGGTCTCCCGCGTTTGTCGACCAGCCGAAGCTTGCACCGGTCGGGTTCATCACCACTCGGAGCTTGTCCCTGGGCACTCCGATCGAGTTGCCGATGCGCCCGATGGAGGAGTAGACGCCCTGTGATTTGCACTGGAATGTCAGGAAGCCGTCCTCGTCGAAGTACGCCTGAACGCTGTCGCCCTCAATGGTCAGATGCGGCTGGCGTGAGGAGTAGAAGCTACCCTCGACGCTGTAGGCGGACGAATCGATGATCTCCGCGACCTTGGACGCGTCCTCCAGTCCGTCTCCCTTGAGCAGCGGCTGTATGCAGAAGATGTTGGGCGTGTCCTCGTGAACGCGCATGGCGTCCGGCATAACCGCATCGAGGAAGTTCAGGTACTCGGGAAGCTGCTCTATCTCGACCTTGACTTTGGCAGCTGCGGCCCGCGCGTGGTCCTTTGTGTCCGCCACTGCCAGAGCCACCACGTCGCCGTAGCGGAAGATCTTCTTCTCGTTCAGCACCTCGCGGCTGGGTGCCATGACGGTCGTGCGCTCGTGCATCTGCCCCTCCGCCATGATGTTCGTCCCCCCGGCTGTCCTGATATCGGCTGCGAGGATGATCTTCTTCACGCCGGGCATCTTCTCGGCCTCGGAGATGTCGATGTTCAATATCTTCGCGTGATGCGCCAGCCTAGGCTGAACCATCGCGACGTGCAGCGTGTTGGCCGGCATCTTCATCTCCTGGTCGTCTCCGTAGTCCGCGAGGCCGCAAACCTTGGCCAGCGCTGTCGGACGCACGACCGGCTTGCCATAGTAGCCGTCATCGGTGGAGAAGGAAGGGCCTATCTCATCGATCGGGATCTCTCCCCTCACGGCCCTGGCCGCATCCATCACCGCGTCGACGATCTGCTTGTAGCCTGTGCAGCGGCAGACGTTCTTGTGCTTCTGGAACCAGTCGCGGACCTCTTTGCGAGTCGGGTCGTCGTTCTCCAGGAAGAGGGCGTAGGCCGACACGATAAAGCCCGGCGTACAGAAACCGCACTGAACGGCTCCGAGCCTCATGAAGGCAACCTGAAGCGGATGGAGATTCGCTGGAGTGCCTATCCCCTCGAGGGTGATTACTTCGCTGTACTCAGGTACGTTGGAGATCTTCCTGGTGCACGAGCGAACCAGCTTGCCGTCGAGTATGACCGAGCAGGAGCCGCACACCCCCGTGTCGCATCCGATCTTGACGCTGGTAAGTCCAAGCCTGCGAAGCACCTCCGCCAGCGAATCCTTGGCGGGGTCGCAGATGAAAATTCTGTTTACTCCATTGATCTTTAGCCACATCTTGCGAAAAGCCACGTCAGTTCCTCCTTTTTATTGCTTATTCCCTGTAAATTACAGATAACTACATACATACTCCGCTATATCCGAGCAGCGGATCTCGAAGGTATGCCCCGATGGTACCATAAAGAACTCCCCTGCGCCGCACCCTGTCCAGTCGTCCTTCGGGTCGAGGCGGTACTCGACCGTTCCGTTGGTTATCTCCATCTTCTCCTTGGTGGAGGTGGAGAAGGAGTAGCTTCCGGGCAGCATGATGCCCACTGTCTTTCTCTCTCCATCCGGCGTCCAGAAAGACCTGCTTGTCACCTTGCCTCCCTCGTAGACATTTCCCGTCACCGCCATGTCCACTGATTTAAAGACATCCACGAAGATCGCTCCTTTCAGATGCGGGCTCCTAAGGGGAGCTTGCCGCGTGCTTTTAACCAGTATAAATAGAGAGGGGATGGGTATGCAATATTTTGATTCATTTGCTTGCAACTGTTTAATTATGCCACATTTTGCCAAATAAAAATATCACGCCGGACGCGACTATAATCTCGTGAAGATGGCGGCTGATTTCGGGCCCTCGAAAAGGTGAAGGGCGCATTCAGAAAACTATTTTTTTGTTGGCAATGGTGCCGGATATGATGTATAATACCGGCCAGCGGGGAGAAGTTTGTGAAAACGGCAACTTCTTCGCCCGAACTGGGTCGTAAAGCATGACCCGCGTTGATAAAGCCTCCGAGCCGCGCTTCCTAAAGGGCCAACGCCCCACGGTGTGCGGCCGACGGGGTATGCCCGGAAACGGACATGCCTCCCGCGTTAGGAAAGGAGGACGAGCTGCCTGTGCATGAGCTGGCGGGGATCGTCGACCTTTTCTGACCGGCGTCCCCGCTTTTTTGCGGATTATCCTCGGGAGGAATGAGGGCGTATGGAGAGAGAAGTAGTTCCCGTAGAGCAGGCGGTCGGCAGGGTTATAGCGCACGACCTCGCCCTCATCGACCCCGACAGCGGGTTCAAGGGGGCCAGGTTTCGCAGGGGGCACACCATACTTCCTGAGGACGTCCCTGTGCTGAGGCGCATGGGCAAACACAATATTGCATTTCTTACACTCGATCCGGACGAGGTGCACGAGGATGACGCCGCACTGCGCCTCGGCAGGCGATTGATGGGGGAGGGCGTCAGCCTCCGGGGCCCGGAGGAGGGCAAGTGCTCCCTGACGGCTAGCCGCGACGGACTGCTTCTCTTCAACGACTCGGACATTGATTTTGTGAACGAAGACCCCGACTGGCTTCTCGCGACACTGCCCAACAGGATTTCGGTTATAAAGGGGCAGACAGTGGCCTCCTTCAGGATCGGGCCACTGATAGCAAGAGAGGAGCAGGTCGCGCGTGTGGAGGGGGTGGAGCCCCTCTCGGTGAAGGCGTGGCTCTCTCTCAAAAGCGCGCTCGTCACCACGGGAAGGGAGCTGTACGACGGAACGGTAGTGGACGCCTTCAGGCCAAAGCTTGAGAAGAAGCTTGATGTCTACGGTGGAGAGTTTCTCGGTGGCGTCACGGTGCCGGACGACCGCGCCATGATAGCGGGCGCGATCTCCGACTGGCTTGACGCAGGTGCTGATCTGGTCATGTGTACAGGTGGCATGAGCGTCGACGCAGACGACCTTACTCCCTCGGCTATAAGCGAGGTCTGTGACAGAGTGGTTTTTCGCAGGGCACCGGTGATACCGGGCGCAAATATAATGATGGCGGTCTCGGGCAACTCCTATGTGCTGGGGGTCCCGGCCGCTGCAGCGTTCATTGAGAGGACGTCGCTCGACATACTTCTCGACAGGATCTTCGGCGGCGTTCCTCCCGACGGAAAAGAAGTCAGAGGCTGGGGAAGGGGGGGATTGTGCCCTAACTGCAATTCCTGCGGCTATCCGATGTGCGCCTACGCGGCGCGATAGCCGGTCAAATATCTTTGAAAAAGGAGACTGAACCATGGAGACAAAAATGATCACCGCCGTAATCAATGGGCGTACGATCACGGCGAAACCCGGGTCCACGATCCTGCAGGCGGCGCGGGCTAATGACATCCGCATACCGACTCTGTGCGATCATCCGGCTCTGCCGCCCAGTGGCGCCTGCCGGGTCTGCCTGGTGGAGGCGGAGAAGAACCCCAAGCTCCTCACTGCCTGCACAACTCCCCTGACGGAGGGGATGGTAGTCACCACGAACAGCCCTAGAATTCTTGCCGCGCGCAGGGCCGTCGTGGAGATGATACTGATCAGGCACCCCCTCGACTGCTTCTCCTGCGAGGCCAACGGCAGATGCGAGCTGCAGGACCTTGCCTACGAACTCGGGATCGAAGCATCTCCCTTCTGTGAGGAGGGGGATGTCAATGTTCACCACGAGCTTGACAACACGAACCCCTTCTACGTTCGCGACATGAACAAGTGTATTCTCTGCGGCCGCTGCGTGCGTGCATGCGACTGGAGAGCGGGCTACCATGCCATCGACTTCATGTTCAGAGGTATAAATACACAGATCGACCCGCCGGTCGGGATCAAGCTTGAGGACGAGGGCTCCGACTGCGTCTTCTGCGGACAGTGCGTCCAGGTGTGTCCTGTCGGCGCGCTGGTCGAGAAGAAGGCGATAGGACAGGGCAGACCGTGGCAGACGAAGACCGTGCGAACGACCTGCGCTTACTGCGGAGTAGGCTGCCAGCTGGATGTTCACGTGAAGGACGACCAGATTGTAAGAGTCACCGGCACGGAGGACGGAATGCCCAACCTCGGCAGGCTATGCGTCAAGGGGCGCTTCGCCTACGACTTCATCTACTCGGACGACCGGCTCACCAAGCCCCTCATCCGCGTTCGCAAGGGCGCGAACAAAAGCCCGGACGACACGTTCCGCGAGGCATCATGGGACGAGGCGCTCGACCTGGTCACCACGAAGCTGAAGGAGGTGATGCAGAAGCACGGGCCGGACGCGGTTGGCGGAGTAAGCTGCGCACGCAGTCTCAACGAGGATTCTTACAGCATGCAGAAGCTTTTCCGATCAGTATTTGGGACTAACAACATCGACCACTGTGCACGTGTATGACACGCTCCTACAGTAGCGGGGCTACTGACTAGCTTTGGAGCAGGCGGAATGACCAACACGGTGGGCGAGTTCGCGAAGGCGAAGCTCATGTTCTGCATCGGGACCAACATGACCGAGGCTCACCCGGTGGCCGCGACCTTCCTCAAGAACGGGGTTGAGTCGGGGGCCAAACTCATCGTTGTCGACCCCAGAAGGCAGGAGCTGGCCGACTACGCCGACATATTCGCACAGCTCAAGGTCGGCTCGGACATCGCCTTCGTAAACGGAATCATGAACGTCCTGATCAACGAGGACCTGTACGACAAGAAGTTCGTCGAGGAGAACTGCGAGAACTTCGAAGAGTTCAAGGCCAAGGTAATGGAGTACCCGGTCAGCCGGGCCGCGGAGATCAGCGGCGTGCCCGAGCAGACGATAATAGACATCGCCAGGATGCTTGGCAGCATAAAGCCGGCGATGGTCATCTACACACTCGGCATCACAGAGCACGTGTCTGGCAAACGCAACGTCATGACCCTCGCAAATCTCCAGATGCTCCTCGGCAACATGGGAGTGGAGTGCGGCGGAGTCAACCCGATGCGCGGACAGAACAACGTTCAGGGCGCGTGCGACATGGGCGCGCTTCCAAACATGTATCCTGGGTACCAGAGCGTGGCCAACCCGGACCTCAACAAGAAGTTCGCGAAGTTCTGGGGCAACGAGTCTCTTCCTGACAAGCCGGGCCTCATGATCGGCCGCATGGTCAACGGTCTGCCCGAGGGCAAGCTGAAGGCCTTCTGGATCTTCGGCGAGAACCTCGTGGCCACCGAGCCGGATCCGCGCCACGTAGCGCACTGCCTGAACTCGGCCGAGTTCCTCATCGCGCAGGACATATTCAACACCGAGACCACCCAGTACGCAGACGTAATCCTTCCCTCCGCCGCCTGGTGCGAGGACGAGGGTACCTTCACCAACACGGAGCGCAGGGTAAGCCGCGTGCGCAAGATAAAAGAGGCGCCCGGCGAGGCGAAGCCGAACTGGTGGGTCTTCAAGGAGATCGCGAAGAGGTTCGGCCACGACTGGCCGTCGACCGGCGGACAGGAGCTGTGGGACAACGAGATAGCGGTCCTCTGCCCGGCATTTGCAGGCATAAAGTTCGACCGCATGGACAGAATAGGCGGCATCCAGTGGCCATGCCCGACCGCGGAACACCCCGGCACGCCTGTACTGCACAAGGACGGTAAGTTCACCCGCGGCAAGGGACTCTTCCAGGCTATCGACTGGGTCCCCAGCAGCGAGGTGCCCGATGAGGAGTACCCGATAGTGCTCAGCACGGGCCGCAGACTGGTTCACTACCACTCGAGGACCCAGACGGGTCGCTCGAAGGGGATGAACGAGCGTATGCCGGAGGAGTTCGCCGACATCTCCGTGCAGGACGCCGAGAGGCTTGGCATCGCCCATGGCGAGACCATCCGCATACTGTCGCGTCGCGGCGAGGTCAAGATCAAGGCCAACGTCTCGAAGCGCATCGCCCCGGGCATGGTATGGATGTCCTTCCACTTCTGGGACACCAACGCCAACCACCTGCTCAGCGGCGACCTGAAGCACTTCGATCCCGACACACTTACCCCGTCCTTCAAGGCGTGCGCGGTTAGGATCGAGAAGATAGCGTGATGAAGTACGGACGGTTCAAGTCCTACGAGGATTTCCTGAAGGAACTTGAGCTCTTCCACGGCAAACCCGCCCCCGGAGGAGTGCTGGCCCTGCACATGGTCAATGTGGCGTGGGCGATGCTACCCGAGGGGGTGCTTATGGACGTGATCTGCGAGACGCGCAAGTGCATGGCGGACACCGTCCAGCTTCTGACCCCCTGCACTGTGGGAAACCACTGGCTGAAGGTGGTTGATACCGGCAGATTCGCCGGGGTCTTCTACGACAAGCAGACGGGAGAGGGAGTCCGCGTGTCTCTCAGCATGGAGAAGCTGAAGGACTGGCCGCGCGTGCAGGAGTGGTACCTCAAGCTCCTGCCGAAGCACGAGCAGAGCCTTGAGGCCATCCTCGACCAGATAAACGAGGCGGGCCCGGCCCTCTTCGATGTAGAAGAGGTGACGGTGGAGCCGGAGCTTCTCAAGGTCCGAAACAAAGTCCCTCCGGTGATCTGCCCGGTCTGCGGCGAGGCCTACCCGCCCGACCACGGCCCGGTATGCCGGGGGTGCGCGGGACTGACGGACTCCTACTACCACAGACGAACGCCGGACAGGGCAGTCGGCGAGAACTGATGAAACACAAGAGAGGGAGGGCTTGAGCCCTCCCTCTCTTTGTAGTAAAGCGCTAAAAACTCCAGGTGTTGGCGAAGTCCCTACTGATCTTCGCTCCTGAAAAGCAGGATCAGGGGTGCAAGCAACAAGAGCAGAGCGGGCGCGAAGCCTGCGCTGGCACAGCCGCCTCCCTGCGGGTCGTCGGGAGGGCATGGTTTTTGAGTTCCCTCGATGATGAAGGCCGGGTCGCTCACGCCGCCGTTTTCGGCAGCGTCCAGATCGAAGGGCCCTCCATCCCTTATGGCGAGGGCCAGACGGCTGTTCCCGTCGATGATGTCCCCGGCCTGCTGCACATGCTTCAGTGTTACTCCGTCATGAATTGTCTCTACCCGTACCACGGCCATGCAGCCGTCCGTTAGATCTTCAAGCGAGTGGACCTGCTTAAAGGGGGCAGTATTCCTTGAGCCGAGCATCTTGATTATCTGAATGCAATCAACTCTCTTTCCCATAAAGCATTCGGGTAAGTCGAAAAAGACGACAGCCGTCGTGGCACCTGTCGAGCTATTGAACCCATGCTTAGCTGAACTGAATGATGCGCGAAAAACTGGCAGAGATAGCCCCACGGCACCCTCAGGGATTTCAAGATAGTCAAGAATCTCACACAGACAGCCTATCCCAGCGAGGGAGATATAGACCCGCCCTGAGTCGTCAAGGGTCATCATGCCGACTATCTCATCAATGAGCTCCTCGGAGAAGCGGGCTCTGCGCAGTGCCTCCTTCAGGGCGTCGATCATCCACTCCTCCGTGGGGTTGGGTGGAAGATCTATGACAAGCGGGTCAGGGCTTGTTGGCTGTGTATTCTGAGGTAAAGGGCTCCCCGGTGGTATCGCAGGAGGGGGGATCGGCTGCGGAGAGACCCTTCCGGGGACCGGTTCAGGCGTCGGCTCTGGCTCAGGTCCAGGAGTTGGCTCTGGCCCCGGGGTAGGTTCCGGAGGAGTGTCTTTGTGTGTGTATATTCCCTTGTAGCTCAACGGGGTCTCATCTATTGAGAAAGTATAATCCTTTGGGCTTGTCCAGCCTTGGATCTCTGTGAACTTAATAGTGTAAGTGCCCTCGACTAGCTCGATTTCCCCTGCATGGCCACGCTCTCTTTCCACGCCTTCAATGCTCCACTGTGCTCCGTCGGTCACAGCACCTTGCGGAGCGATGAGCACGGTAAGCTTGTTGACCTTTGCCTCGTACGCGCCGATGTCGACGCCCTCGCCCTGTGGCCGGCTGATTCCCCGCTGGTCCTGTTCAGGTATCTTGATTTCTATTCCGCCTATGAAAACAGGCTGGCTTGCTCCGTTATTTATCGCCGAGCTACCGGGCATGAGAGAGTGATACATGTGAAGGCCGTCAGACGCAGCTAAACCAGTGAGTTTTGGGTCTTCTAGAAATAGATTTTGTATGTTGGCTGGCGGCGTATCTCCGGTGTCTCCGCTCTGTACTATGCAGTTTGTGATATACGGGGTTGATTTCTTGCCATTATTCTCATTTATTATTTCCCCGTTATCATTACTCCAGAAGATACAGTTGGTAATGACCGGGCTTATATCTATATTCGTGGCTTCTGTATAGAGACCGCCACCGCTGGTACTTGCGGTGTTGTCGGTTATGGTGCAGTTCGTCAATATCGGATAGTTTTGACAAGAGTATATACCGGCACCGTTTATGGCGGTATTGGCCGATACGGTACAGTTTGTGAAGTTCGTTCCTGATTTGACGCGCCAGTTATAAATTCCGCCGCCATGCACCGTTGCAGTATTACGATATACCGAGCAGTTTACGATCGTCGGGGTGGCATTATGGTTATAGATTCCGCCCCCCTTTCCGAGAATGTTGGAGTTAGCTATACCTGCCCTGTTCTCGTAAAAAGCACAGTTGTTAATTACTATTTTGCCCTCATTGTTGTATAGCCCTCCGCCGTAACCAATGACACCGTGAGACCCATCACCGCTAGCGGAGTTGCCACAAAAGTTACAATTGGAGACCTCGGGGCTGGCCCAAGTGGTGCGCATGCCGCCGCCTTCGTTTTGACTTTCCACTTTGTTACCGTTGGCATTTCCTCTGGTGATTGTGAATCCATCGAGGATGCCCCCGTTAATTTTGGTTTGTTCACCGATACAGGTGACCACGTGATAGCTGTTATCCCCGTTGTTCTCGAAGTTCTCTCCGTCGTCACCCTTCAGGTCACCGGTCAGGACGGTTATGTTTGTCTTGAAGTCCCGCTGGTTGCGTTCGCTCTCGTTCCCTTTGAAGCCTCCGTACAGGGCGATATTTTTATTGAGCTCGAAGGACTTGTCTCGCTGATCGCCGGATGTCGGCTTATAGGTTCCGGCCGCGACCCAGATTTCGTACTGCGTGTCAGGATTGTCGTTCGCTTTTTGCATCGCAACCTGGAGGTCTTGACACGCGTCATTCCACGAGTCGCCACTACCGCTACCCTCTGCTACACTTCGGTTAACATAGATAACCTTTGTCGAACCGGCCAATGAGCCGGACGGAGTTGCCAATAGGCAGAGCGTCGCGTAAATAATGATGAATACTCGCTGTCCAAGCTTTTCCGGTAGGAGTTGTAGAAAAGACACATAAACCAGCTCCTTGTCAGAAATATATACATTTGGATTGTTCAATAATAGGATGGTATCACATATCACTTGGTATGGAAAGTGCGAGTAAATAGACGAGCGAAATATATTATATATTTTAGAGCTCTGTGGGTTATGTCAACGAAAAACTCGTTTATATTTCTTTAATCAAAGAGCGGAGTTGATTCTGCGATTCGGGAACTACGCAATTTTTTGCGGATTACAAAAGGCAATCCGCGGAGAGCGGGCGACAAAATGCTAAAGCCTCTTATCTCATCTAGCCATCCTCTTTTTGCTTGAGACTACGTCGTGAGACAGTTGATTGAATCGAAAGGTAAACGAGTAGGGTTTTAGGGCGGATTTCGTATCCTGCGGCAGGCGTTCGAGCGCGGCGGCCAGCTCGGAGCGCTCTCTTGCCGTCGGCTCGGGCGATGACTCCCCGCGAGATGGCGAGTGCAGTGCGACGAGCATACGGTCACCCTCGGAACTGACTGCGTAGTCGCCCAACCATGGTATGGAGAACATTGCCTCGTCGAGCTCGTGCAGCGGGAGGAGTACACCCCCATCTAGAGCTATGCCGTTCCCGATTCTGCCGGTGATCTCGACACGTCTGAGGATGGAGCCGCAGCGGCATCTGCCGGGGAGAAAGCGCCCCCTGTCTCCGGTGCGGTAGCGGAGGAGGGGTGTACCGGTCGCGCACAGGGTTGTGAGCAGTATCTCGCCGAACTTCCCCTCGGGGACGGGCGCGAGAGTCCTCGGGTCGAGGATCTCGAACAGGTAGTTGCCTTCCATAAGGTGAAGGCCGTCGCGCTCCGCGCACTCTAGCGCGCCTCCGTAAAGCGTCTCGGTGAGGCCGTAGTGGCGGCGGACTATACACCCCCATGCCTGCTCAATACCAGATACGAGGCTCGGCGCGGCGTAGTCGGCGCAGAGCAGCACCTGTGAAAGAGATCTGCCGAGGTGGGAATCCAAACCGCGGGCCAGCGACAGCACCTGTGCGGGCATACCTACGAGACATTCGGCCCCCGCATCGACGGCGTGTTCAAGCGCCGTCCTGCTGTTGGAGGGAGAGTGCAGAAGGCACTGCCGCTCCGGGGCTACCGCACGAATCAGCAGGTCGCCTATGCTGCCCGGGCGCTCTCCCGGCAACAGAACAAGTGCCCGTCCTCCCTGCCGGACGAAGGTGGCCATTCCGACTCTGAATATCTCTATCGTCGCGGCCAGATCCTCCTCGGCGAAGAAGAGACGCTTGCACTCGCCCGCGGTGCCGGAGGTGCGCAACGTGACGATCCGGGCGACCTCGTCCTGGGGGACGGCCATGAAGCTCGCCGGGTTCTTGGTCAGGTCGTCCGGCGTGGTCGGCTGTACTGTCGCGAAGTCGTCAAAGGAAGCAGGAAAACCTTCCGGCATCGCGGAGAGGCGCTCTGAATAGAAGGGGCTCTCGTGCCGAGCCCTCTTTGCGACCGCGCGAACTCGCTCTATCTGATAGAGCTCAAGCTTGGCTCGGTCAAGCGGTTCTTCTGTCTTTTCAGAGATCCACTCGTCCAGAAAGGGCATCATAGTGACGTGTGGTCGAAATCAATGGGAGGAGGGTCGGCCGGGTCAATCCCGTTATCCATAAGCAGCTCCATCGCCTTCCCCCAGACGGAGCGGACCAGCAGACCGCATCGTCCCCGTCCGTGTTCGTCCAGTATGTCGCCGCACATTATGCTCCCGCCGGCGCACAGCTCTTCGCGGAACCACTCCACAAGCCGTCTTGTCATCATGCGGAACATCGGATGCTCCGTCTCGCCGTCTGCCCCCTTGCCTGCGTAGTAGCCGAGCAGGCAGACGCCTCCGAGCAGCGCCCCGCAGGTTCCGTTGCTGTGCCCGAGCCCCAGCGACAGGCCGCCCATCGCTCGGATGAGGGCGTCGTTAGGTTCGGCCCCGGTCTGGCGAAGGGCCATCAGAAGAAGTATCTGGCTACAGTGGTACCCCCTACCCTCGAAGGAAAGCATCTCCATCTGCAGCTCGTCAAGATCGAAGTTGTCCATCACTTGTCCTCCAGAATTTTCTCGACCTCGAGCATCTTGCCTGTGGCCAGCTCCTCCGGTATTAGGGTAATCCCGCAGGAGGGGCAGGT
>JBAYOX010000026.1:0-12788 GCA_041678025.1 Aminobacteriaceae bacterium | reverse complement strand
CTTCATCACCCCCGTCGTGGACGATCCACGCTTGTGGGGAAGGATTGCTGCGGCCAACGCACTGAGCGACGTATTTGCGATGGGGGGACTACCGCTTGTTGCCCTGAATATCGTGGGCTTCCCCGTGAAAACGCTACCTCTTGAGATGCTTGAGGCAATCCTGGCAGGAGGTCTGGAGGTAGTACAGGAGGCAGGCGCTTTCCTTGCCGGGGGTCACAGCGTGGAGGACAAGGAGCCAAAATACGGATTGACCGTATTCGGCGAGGTGCCGATCGATAAGATATGGAGGATAAACGGCGCCAGAGCCGGGGACGTCCTTCTGCTCACTAAGCCTATAGGCACCGGTATTGCAACTACCGCTCTGAAAGCCGACATGGTCTCCGACGACCGTACCGTTCAGGAGGCAGTCAGATGGATGTCCACCCTGAACGACCTTCCGAAAAGGCTGGCTCCTGACCTTCTCTCATGCGTTAACGCCTGCACGGATGTGACCGGGTTCGGACTGGCCGGACACGCCCTTGATATGCTGTCATCCGGGAATCTTAAGCTGCTCCTCTGTCTGAATGAGATTCCCCTGATCACCGGAGTGCTTGAACTGGCAGAGTCGGGGCTGGTACCTGCCGGGACTTACAACAACCGGGCTGAGTACGAGAACAGGGTTGACGACCCGGCTGGGCACGATGAGATACTATTGGAAATGTTGTTCGACACGCAGACCTCAGGGGGCATGTTGTTGGCCGTACCCGAAAAGGTAGCGAGTGACCTTCTGTCCGCATTAAAAGAGGCTGGATTCGAATCGTCCGCCATAATCGGACGCTTTGTCCCCGGTGACAGGAAGATACATATTGTGGAGGGCCTTTAGGAGGTTGTCCGCTACGGCTTTTTTATCTTTGACGGGGCCGGGTCGGGTTGACTGAGGGCGGCTACCCTGTTCCACAGAAGGATATACTGGCCGTGAAAGAATAGCAGCAAATCCTGGTCCAGAGTCGGTCGTTCCAGGAAGAGGATATCCTTGTTGTTCTTCAAAGACTCCCTGACTTTTTTCTGCGGAGAGATATCAGCGAGGACAAGAATCTTCTTTCTCTTCAGGACTTCGGCAAGCGAGTGAATCCTCTCCAGCTCCTCCCCTCGTGACCAGGAGGTCTTCACATCCTCGTCAACCGGTAGCAGGGTGCAGCCCGCAGCCGTTAGCATCCCTGAGAAGCTCCCTCCGATATATAGCAGAGGCAGCTCCGCCAGAAGGCTCCTTCCGACTATCACAGTGCTGTCAAGGCGGGTCTGGAACTCCGACAACCTTCGCTGGTAGTATGAGTAGTTATCAGGGTCGAACTGGGATAATACAGAAAAAACCCGCTGGGCGATGAATGGTAGCGCCGACGGGTCAGAGAAGAAATGATCCGCCTCGTCCTTTCCAAACGGAGCTCTCTGATATAGAAATGCAAGCTCTTCCCAGTCAGGGCTCTTCAGCCCGAGCCGGGATGCGTCGGCTACATCGATCGCGACGATCCGGGACTGCTTATTAATCTTGTTTATCTGCTCCTTGCGCACCGTTTCGCCCTCCGTGTTCCAGGTTTCAATTGGGTGGACCGTGACGAAGACACCGCCGATGAACCTTGTGACAAGGGCAAGCCAAGGAGATGTCGTCCACACCTCCCACGCCTGTACTGGATGCGCCGGAAGAAGCAGCATGAACATCAGGGGGACCATTAATAATGCCCGAAAGCACTTCATATTTCCTCCGTCTCCTTTGAGAGATTGGCATAGGCCTCTCCCGCCGCGCAGAACTCGGCAGCTTTCTTTGACGGCCCGCTCCCCTCTCCGGCCGGGATGCCGCCAAGCAGCACTCTTACCTGAAAAACCGGCTCGTGAGATGGTCCAGTCACAGACAGAGTCTCGTACAGGGGGTTTCCAAGCCCCTTCTCCTGGGCCAGGATCTGGAGGGAGGATTTCGAGTCTCCCGCCTCAGAGGGGGCCGTTTCGGCGAGGTAATCAAGATAGCCCTTGACCACTGCGCCCGCCGCCTCGAATCCTCCATCGAGGAATACGGCGGCGAACAGGGCCTCCACCACATCGGCGCACAACGAACTACCAGCGCCAACAGGATAGAGGCTCTTTCCGGTGCGCAGAAGCCTTGGAAGCCCCAGGTGGGCCGACCACCGTTTCAAGGAGGCTCCGCAGACAAAAGCCGACCTTCGCCTGGTCAAAGCCCCCTCGTCCAACTCCTCCCTGGTGGTATACAGGTAGCGGGAAACACAAAGCTGCAGAACGGAATCACCCAGAAACTCCAAACGCTCGTTGCAATCACTTCCACCCTGCTCGTTCATGAAGGAGGAGTGCGTCAGGGCGACCCTCAGCAAGGCCTCGTCCTTGAAGCGGTAGCCTGTCCGTTCCTGCAAACTTTTCAGCTCATGGGTGTACCACTCTTCGTAGTTCATCGGTATTCGTTGTTAGCGCAGACCCCACCACAGGGCAATCCCGCACGGGGTCTGCGCAGGCACAAACACTCCTATTCGTACTTTTGAAGCGCTATTACGCCGTTGTGTCCGCCGAAACCAAAGCTGTTCACGAGCAGTCTTGATACGCGCTTCTCCAAGGATGTCTCTCCAACGACATTGATGTCGCACTCGGGGTCGAGGTTCTCCAGATTGATCGTGGGATGGATGACCCCCTCTTCGATCGCCTGCAGAGCAGCCACCGACTCAAGCGCACCGGCGGCTCCTAGACAGTGTCCTATCATCGACTTCGTTGAGTTGACGTAGACTTTATCCGTGTGATCCCCCAGGACGCTGCGAATCGCCATGGACTCCATCTTGTCATTCAGCGGTGTCGATGTCCCATGGGCGTTGATGTACTCAACGTCCTCAGGCAACCACTTTGCCTGAGCGATGGCCTTGCGCATGGCGCGCGCAGCTCCGTCTCCCTCAGGGTCGGGTGCCGTGATATGGCTTGCATCACACGTGTTGCCATATCCGACTAATTCTGCGTAGATATGAGCTCCGCGTTCTTTTGCATGCTCAAGCTCCTCAAGAAGCAGAACCCCCGCCCCCTCGCCCATGACGAAGCCATCGCGGTCGACGTCGAAGGGACGCGAGGCCTTCTCAGGCTCTTCCATTCTTGTGGAGAGAGCCTTCATCGCGGCGAACCCCGCGATGCTGATGGTACGCAACGCGGCCTCAGCCCCCCCTGCGATAATTATATCCGCATCATCGCGAAGTATGGTGTGGTAGGCCTCGCCTATGCTGTGAACCGAGGTCGCACAAGCCGTTACCACACACATGTTAGGCCCCTTGGCGTTATGTTTTATTGCGACGTACGCTGTGGACATGTTGCTTATCATCATCGGAATGAAAAACGGACTTACTCGCTTCGGCCCCTTCTCCATCATCGTCTTGAAATTATTGAACGTGGTCTCGATTCCACCCTGACCGCTACCAATATATACACCGAATTTATATGGATCAAGGCTTCCCGTATCGAGCTTTGCATCCTGAACGGCCAGTTCGGCCGCTGCAACGGCAAACTGAATAACACGATCCGAGCGTTTGGCCTCCTTGCTTTCCATCCAGCGGTTGGGTTCAAAATCCTTGACATCCGCGCCGAAAGGAATAGGGCTGTCGCTCGCGTCAAACGTGGTCAGAGGACCTATGCCGTTCTTTCCCGCCTTCAAAGCTCTCCAGTAGTCTTCTTTTCCTGTGGCGATAGGGCTGATGGCTCCAAGCCCTGTGACAACGACCCTTCTCAAAACACTTCACTCCTCCGCCTAAAAAGGTCGATACTGACGATAACCTCCCCCGGTATTCTCGAAGGGGGAACGCAGGTGCGCTCCCCCTCGTATTTCGGCCGCTACTCGTCCGCACCAAGCTTGCTAAGTGTGTAATTCATCGCCTCGCCGACAGTGGTGAGCTTCTCGGCATCCTCGTCCGGTATCTCGATATCGAACTCCTCCTCGATTCCCATGATAAGTTCGACTATATCAAGGGAGTCTGCACCCAGATCCTCAACAAAGGAGGCCTCGGGGACTATCTGATCCTCTTCGACATCAAGCCTGTCGATGATGATCTCCTTCAACCGAGCGAGCATCTCTTCTTTCTTCATTCTCGTTCACCCCCCTTCAGTTTTTTAGCACATCGTCATTCCGCCGTCGACGGCGATGACCTGTCCCGTTATATATGACGCCTCGCAGGATGACAGGAAGCACGCTAGATTGGCAACATCCTCCGGCGTTCCGGACCTTCCTGCGGGAACCTGTCTCAAAAGAGCGCTCCTCGCCTCTTCAGGCATTGAATCGGTCATATCCGTCCCGATAAAACCCGGGGCGATGGCATTTACCGTTATCCCCTTTGCCGCGTACTCTCTGGCGACGCTTTTTGTGAACCCTATTACACCCGCCTTGGAGGCGCAGTAGTTCGCCTGTCCCGGATTTCCTATCAAGGCCACTACCGAGGCGATATTTATTATCCGCCCCCACTTGGCGCGCACCATACCGCGTATAGCCTCTCTCGTGCAGTGGAAGACCGAGGATAGATTGGCAGCCAAAACCGAGTCCCACTCCTCGTCCTTCATTCGTAGCAGCAGTCCGTCCCGGGTGATACCCGCATTGTTCACCAGCACGGAGATCGCTCCAAACCGCTCGTTTACCGCCGAAAAAACGAGTTTTACATCTTCGGGACTGGACACATCGCCCTTTACAGGAAAGGCGCTTCCCCCCCCGGCGGCAATAATATCACAAACTTCAAGTGCCGCTTTTTCGCTGCTTCTGAAGTTGACTGCGACCTGAAAGCCCTTCTCCGCCAAGCCCAGCGCCACCGCTCGTCCAATTCCCCTGCCCGCACCCGTTACGAGGGCGGTTTTAACCGTCATGTCAGATCATCTCCTTTAGAAGTCCGGCCACACTCTCCAGATCTTGAAGGGCTCCGCAGGAATGGGCGATCAGCCCCTTGCGGCATTTTTTAACCAACCCGGTCAGCACCGTACCCGGGCCGATCTCAAAGAAGGCCGCGACTCCCGCGTCCGCCATCCAGTTGACTGAGCCCTCCCAAAGGACCGGCATAAACGTCTGATCAAACAGCGACTTCTTTATCTCGTCAACCCTGGAGAGGGGAAGCGCCCTCGCGTTTGACACAACCGGCGCGGAAGGCTCTTTCCACTCGCAGCTTTCAAAAGCCTCCAGCAGTCTGTCGGCTACAGGACGCATAAGCCTGCTGTGAAAGGGGGCGCTTACGTTGAGAGGGATTGCCCTCTTGGCCCCCTTCAACTTGGCCAGCTCCATCGCCCTGTTAACGTACTCCGCCTCGCCTGAGATCACTGTCTGTCCGGGCGAGTTAAAGTTCGCAGGTTGGCATTCGCTGCCGGGGGCAACCTCATCGCAGAGGGAGGCTATGCTTGCCGCATCAAGCCCCATTATGGCCGCCATCGCTCCACGCCCCTCCGGGACAGCCTCCTGCATCAGCTTGCCGCGGAGGTGCACCAGCCTCACTCCATCTTCAAGCGATAGTGCGTCTCCCGCCACCAGGGCAGTATACTCACCCAGGCTGTGACCGGCAAGAAAAGAGGGGTTAATCGCGCCATCCGCAACCTCCCTAAGGGCTGTCAGAAAAGCCATGCTCACAGTAAGTATGGCCGGCTGAGTGTAGGCCGTCCTTCTCAGCTCCTCCTCCGGTCCGTCGAAGATAATCTTTGACAGGCTGAAGGAGAGGGCGTCGTCAGCTCTTGCGAACACCTCTGAGGCGGACTTGAAGGCATCGCGCAGATCCAGCCCCATTCCGACCGTCTGAGAACCCTGTCCGGGGAACACCAGTGAATAAGACATTACGTCACCTCTACTCTCGTTAAAAAACCTTGTTTATCCTGCGGACAATACCCTCGGCCTCTTCGAACATGTCCTCGATTATCTCCGCCGCGGGCCTGATATCGTTCACCAGGGCCGAACTCTGACCAGCCATCAGGGAGCCCCACTCCATATCCCCCTCGACCACGGCCGCTCTCAACCGCCCTGCGCCTAGCTTCTCATACTCTTCAAGGGTGGCTCCCTCTTTTTCTAGCTCCTCGAAACGGCCTGTCAGCTTGTTTTTCAGGCATCTCACCGGGTGACCCGTCGCTCTGCCTGTTATGACATTGCTGCGGTCTCTGGCCGCGATGACCGCCTCCTTGTAAGCCGGGTGAACGGTCGATTCAGCGCAACATACAAACCTTGTCCCGACCTGTACTCCCTCGGCACCAAGCGCGAAGGCGGCGGCTACTCCTCTGCCGTCTGCCACGCCCCCCGCAGCGACTACCGGGATGCCGACTGCATCCACAATCTGAGGTATCAGGACCATTGTAGTAATCTCGCCAACATGCCCGCCCGCCTCCATCCCCTCCGCGATGACGGCGTCCGCTCCCTGTTTCTCCACCCTTTTTGCCTGTGCGACCGAGGCGATCACCGGAAGGATTATCGTCCCGGAGGGCTTGAGTTTTTCAATCACCTTGCCAGGGCTTCCCGCACCAGTCGTCACAATCGAGACGCCGAACTCGACTACAAGCTCAAGGACGTCGTCTACGGTCGATGACATCAGCATGATGTTGAGCCCGAACGGTTTATCCGTGAGGGTGCGGACTTTCAGAAGCTCTTTCTCCAGAAGCTCCGGAGGCATATTGGCCGCGGCTATTATCCCGAGCCCGCCTCCGTTGCTCACGGCTGCAGCGAGCTCTGCGTTTGCTACCCACGCCATTCCGCCCTGAATAAGGGGATAGCGGCAGCCCAGCAAGCGAGTCACCCTGTTTTCACGAAAATCAGGTTTCATATATTACACCTCCGTACGTCATGCCTGCTCCAAAAGCGGTAAAAAGAAGTCTCTGACCAGAGATAAACCTTCCCTGTTTTACGAAGTCGGACAGCGCGATAAAAACCGACGCCGCCGAGGTGTTGCCGTACTCGTCAAGGTCGATGAAAACTTTTTCCGGCGCTATGCCCAGCCTTTCAGCGGCTCGCTCAATTATCCTCTGGTTCGCCTGATGGAAGAACCACCAGTCGATATCCGATATCAAGAGCCCCGAGCTCTCGCAAAGATCCTTCAGAAACGGAGGAATGACACGATTGACGAACTTGAACACGTCGTTTCCCTTCATGGCGACAAAATGTTTTTTCTGTTCAATCGTCTCGCTTGATGCGGGGTGCTCCACCAATCCACCTGGAAGAGTAATCTGGTCGTGCTTCGTACCGTCGGATCTCAGCTCCGCGGAAAGGAATCTCGACTCGCCTGCAGACGGCGCGAGAAGCACCGCCCCCGCCCCGTCTCCGAAAAGGACGCAGGTATTCCTGTCGGTCCAGTCTATGATCGCGGATAAGACCTCTGCACCTATGACCAGCACGTTTTTCCATATACCCGATGCAATACCGTTCACGCCCAGGACTATTGAATAAACACCGCTCGTGCATCCAGACTGAACGTCGAACGCGCCCGCCCTATTCGCTCCCAGAAGCCCCTGCACCTTGGGCGCCACACCCGGGAAGAGAGTGTCCGGACTGTTGGTCGCCACAATTACCATATCCAACTCCTCCGGTGAAACCCCTGCGTCCGACAGGGCCGCCCGTCCCGCCTCCAGCGCGATGCTACTCGTAAGCTCTCCCGGCACTGCTATGTGCCTTCTTTGAATACCGGTCCTCTCCCGTATCCACTCATCGCTGGTATCGACCATTAAGGATAGCTCCTCGTTAGTCATCACTCTAGCCGGGACATGCATTCCAATTCCGCGAATGGTCACCGGCACTCCCTGAAACAACGCCATGAGGAGTCCTCCTTTACCCGAGCTCTTCTCTGATCAACTCCACGCCGTTCTGCCCTACAAAACTCCGCGCCACCCTGAGAGCGCTGACAATCGCCGGGGCCTTCGAACGCCCGTGTGCTTTTATCACAGCACCGTTCACCCCGAGCAGAGGGGTTCCTCCATGCTTCTCGTAGTGAAACCGGGCCATCAGATCCTTCATCATAGGGAGCATGAACAGCATACCGACCTTTGGAAGGATACGCTGCCCTATCTCCTCCTTCAGCAGTGACGCCGAGGCAGTCATAAGGCCCTCCGCGAATTTGAGGACCACATTTCCGGAGAAGCCATCGCAGACAACGACGTCAGCTCTGCTGTAGGGGATATCATCCCCCTCGACGTAGCCGGAAAAATTCAAGGCGCTCTTCGCAATCAGGGCCTTCGCCCCTGAGACCACATCGTCCCCTTTAATATCCTCGGACCCGTTGGACAGCAGAGCGATCTGCGGCTCGGCCACGCCAAGGATGCGCTTGGAGTAGATGTTGCCCATGTGAGCGAACTGATACAGATGAAACGGCTTGTTCCTGACGTTCGCCCCGACATCCAGAAGAAAAGTGTATTTATTCAGAGTGGGCAACGCAACCCCCAGCGCCGGGCGATCGATGCCCGTGATCCTGCCGACTATAAGCACCCCTCCGGCTACCACCGCCCCGGTATTTCCCGCCGACACGCACCCTGAGGCCTCTCCCGACCTGACCATCTCCATAGCGAGCCGGATGCTGGAGTTCTTTTTTTTCCGTATCGCAAGGGTAGGATGCTCGTTCATCTCCACTCTCTCATTTGTATGAACGATGCTTATTCGCCTGCTGATGGAAGTGGCCGCTTTCTCAAGGAGCGGCGTCATGAGCGGCTCCGATCCGACCAGCGCAAGCTCCAGATCGTGGTATTCCTCGCACGCCATCAATGCGGCTCTGCAGATTTCCGAAGGGCCATGATCGCCCCCCATCGCGTCAACGGCAAGAATCAAACGGAGCTCACCTCTCTTGAGTCTTCAAAAACCCTGTCGTTCACCACGACCGCGATGAACCTTCCGACAAAGACCTCTCTGTCTCCCACCTTTGTCCTGACACTTACTATGTACTTGTCATCCTTGTGAACCCCTACTTTAGCTCTGGCGACCAGAGAATCTCCAACTCGCGCGTGCCCCTTGAACTCGCCCCTCATCGAGTCGACCAGAACGAAATCCGCCTCGACGACCGCTATCGCGATCGAGCTGGCCTGAGCGTATATATAGTGATCGCAGACCATGGGAGTCTGCCGGAAGGCCATCTCTCTGCGCGTCTCCAGCACGGAGAGGGCCCACCTGTTTGGCTCTAGTTCAAGAAGGTCCCCGACGACCTCCGTCTGTTTCAGAGAACGCAACTTGCTGGTGGCCTTTTGCGCCATCGTCTTCATGCGCTCCCTAAACTCGGGAATACCAAGCACAGCTCTATCAAGACGGATCGTGCTGACACTTACGCTGAAAGAAGCCGCGAGCTGCTCGTCCGTCGCAAGAGGGTTATTCTCAATTAGCTTCTGCAACTTCTCCTGTCGAGCTCTCTTCCTTTGAGACTTGATGGAGGCCGCCTCCTTAAATGAGCACTTGGTCATAACATCTGCTCTTAGGACTAGGTAAGTATAACGGTCCCGAGTTCGGCGGTCAATAGGCGAGGCAGCGGTTTTTTGCAACAAAAAAAAGGAGGGCTAAGCCCCCCCATTTTCAGCAACTGCACACACTGTTGACTCGTCGTCGCGCTTACTCCTTGACCTCCGCATCCGCGGCTGTTTTGATTACCTTCCGGCCCCTATAATGACCGCATTCTCCGCAGGCCCTGTAGTTCATGATCGTCTCCCCGCAGTGCGGGCAGGTCGTAAGCTCCGGTTTGGTGATGGATCCGAGCCATACAGACTTTCTTTTATTTGTACGGGCGTGAGATACCCTGCTCTTTGGCGTTGCCATTCCTGTTCTCCCTCCTTTTCACTCTGAATCTTCGTCGATTCTAATCAGGTTAAGCCCTTCCAATCTTGGATCTATCTTCTCCGCGGAACAGTCGCAACTACCCGACTTAAGCAGCCTGCCACACGACGGGCAGATTCCCAGGCAGTCCGGGGAGCAAAGCACCCTGCTCGGAAGGGAGAGGATAAGGCTTTCAAAGACCTGGTCCGAGATATCAAGCCTGCTCTTCAGACAGGGTATCCTTACCGTTCGATAGTCCTCTTCCTCTTCGGGCAACCTCTGCCCCTTGGCGTTCTTCCGCAAAGAGTAAAGATACATGAAATCCTCGCGAATTTCAATACCCGCAGGCTCAAGACAGCGGGAACATTGAGATATAACGCCTACTTTCAGTCCAATGTCCACACGCAAATCTCCGTCTGACCACCTAGCCCCTGCCTCTACCCGGAGAGAGGAGCTAAAGCCGAACAGCTGTCCGTCGTAGAGTATCTCAGAGGCTGCATCGCCATCCGCGCGAAGGGGCAGTTCCCAGGAAGCGCCGGTCCTTGCCTCCTCATCCCCAAGCTCGGGCACGTCGATCTCGAAGCGCCACGAGGCCGGTCTCTCTGTTATGGGCAACTAAATTCGCCTATCCTGAACAAATCTAGCCCATCGCGATTTTCTTCGTGTCACGGGCAATTACCAGCTCCTCGTCGGTCGGGACCACCAGTATGGCGACCTTGCTGTCGTCCGCGCAGACAAGCGCCTCCTTGCCCCTTACCTTGTTCTTCTCCTTGTCAATCTTCACGCCCATGAACTCCAGCCCCGAGCAGATCTTTTCACGGGTGCGGGAGCTGTTCTCGCCTATTCCCGCGGTGAAGACGAGGACGTCGATCCCACCCATGGCGGCGGCGTAGGAGGCTACGTACTTCTTGGCCGTGTAGCAGAGCATCTCCTCGGCCAGCTTCGCCCTCTGGTTGCCCGCGTCGGCCGCCTCTTCTATATCGCGAAGATCGCTGCTCACGCCGGATATGCCCAGTAGGCCGCTCTCCTTGTTCAGGACGTGGCTCATGGCCTTGTTATCTATTGCTTCGTGCTCCTCTAGGTAGGAGACCAGCAGAGGGTCGACATCGCCCGAACGGGTACCCATGATTATCCCGGGAAGGGGGCTGAAACCCATGCTCGTGTCCACCGATATTCCGCCCTTTACCGCTGTGATGGAGCTCCCGTTGCCCATGTGGCATGTGACTATGTTGAGGGACTCTATCGGCTTCTTGAGGATCTCCGCAGCTCTCTGGGATACGTAGAAGTGGCTTGTGCCGTGGAAGCCGTAGCGGCGAACCTTGTACTTCTCGTAGTAGTGGTAGGGGATGCCGTACATGTAGGCGTAACCTGGCATCGTCTGGTGGAAGGCAGTATCGAAGACTCCAACCTGCGGTATATTCGGCAGTGCTTCCGTGACAGCGTAAATCCCCATGAGGTTGGCGGGGTTGTGGAGCGGAGCAAGTGGAACGCACTCCTCAAGGGCATCGATGACGTCGTGGTTGATAAGTACGGAGCCGGCGTATCTCTCTCCGGCGTGAACCACCCTGTGTCCGACGGCAGAGAGCTCGTCCAGGTTTTTCAGCACTCCATGCTCGGCATCAAGAAGCGCCTCGACAACGATCTTGAACGCAACCTTGTGGTTTGGAATATCGCTGTTCTTCGTGATGGAATCCATTCCGGTCTTGGTGTGCTTGATGCGCGCGCCCTCAATTCCTATCCTCTCAACAAGCCCCTTTGCGAGAACGGATTCGTCTCTCATGTCGAAAAGCTGATACTTAAGGGATGAGCTACCACAGTTGATTACAAGGATCTTCATAAAAACCTTTCCCTTCCTCTCGTCTTGACCAGGCTCTTTCACCGGGTGTATCTTTATTCATGAAAGGGGGCCCGTCGCCATATATGATAACTACGTCGGCATCGTAGCCGAGTACAACCCGCTACATAACGGACACGCATACCACATCGGCCGTGCAAGGGAACTGACCGGCGCATCCGGAGTCGTGGTCGTTCTCTCCTCTTACTTCACACAGAGAGGCGAACCGGCCCTTCTCAGCCCGTGGGACCGCGCAGAGAGTGCGTTGTTAGCCGGTGCGAACCTGGTGCTTGGACTGCCCGTCTTCTTTTCATGTCACAATGCGGGAGTCTTCGCATCCGGGGCCATCGATACTCTCGTTGCCACCGGCGTTGTTCGAACACTGTCCTTTGGAATGGAGGACCCGAATTTCGACGTCTCACAGCTTCTTGATATTCTAGTCCACGAACCCGTTACTTTCAAGGATACTCTGAAAAAACATCTGAATTCTGGTTTTTCCTACGTGAAGGCGAGGGCCGAGGCTCTTGGTGCCTTCAACCCCGACTACAGGAGGATTGCATCTTCTCCAAACAACGCCCTTGCCCTTGCGTATATGGAGCATATCAAAAGAAAAAATATAAATATGGTCTGCGCGCCGGTGCGCAGGGTCGGCGGCGGGTATCATGACGCGTCGCTTCCGCCCACCTCGGGGGAAGCCTGTTTTGCAAGCGCCTCGGCCATACGCAAAGGGATTGCCGAGAGGGGGCTGGACGCACTCCTCCCCCAACTGCCGGGTGCGAGCAACGAGATTTTAAGAAGATGCATGAGGGAGGGGCGTTACGTACTATCATCCGACCTTCTCTGGAGGACGGTACGCACGCTTTTTCTGAGAACCCCCGCAGATACGTTGGCACGGCACTCCGAGATCGGAGAGGGTATGGAGAACAGGCTTTTGAGGTTTGTGGAGGATAGTTCCACGTGGGAAGAGTTCGTCGGCAGATGTATATCCGCCAGGTACCCGCGAGGCAGGGTACAGAGACAGATAGTGCATTTTTTGCTCGGTGTGGACCACTGGGAGAATCGCGCTCTGCAGGCGGGTGGACCGGCATTTGTTCGACCGTTGGCTGCGGACGGGACGGGTTTGGAGATCCTGAGGAAAATGAGGGATAAGGGCACCCTTCCCGTCAGGGGAAGACTTCAATTAAAAAAACAGGGCCCGGAGGGGATTCTTGCCCG